>DATEMX010000551.1:0-10365 GCA_035275365.1 Polyangiaceae bacterium
CTCGCCCGAAATGGAGATGCCCAAGCTCCTCTGGCTGAAGAAGAACCTTCCCGCGAGCTATGAGCGCGCCGCACGATTCTTCGATCTACCCGATTTCCTCACCTACCGCGCAACGGGCGTGAGCACGCGATCGCTCTGCACGACCGTCTGCAAATGGACCTACCTCGGTCACGAAGGCACCGAAGGACGTTGGGACGCGAGTTTTTTTCGACAGATTGGCCTCGGCGATCTCGCCGACGGCGCGTTCGCCAAGATCGGTCGAGTCGTGCGGCCCATGGGAGAATGCATGGGAGGCCTGACGGCCGCGGCCGCCGAAGATCTCGGCCTCGCCGAAGGAACGCCGGTAGGCGTGTCGATCATCGACGCCCACGCCGGCGGGCTCGGCCTCTTGGGCGTTCCCCTCGACGGCGCAGCGCCGACCGAAGCCGCGCTCGAGGAGCGCATGGCGCTCATCGGGGGAACCTCGAGCTGTCACATGGCCGTTTCGCGCGACGCCAGGTTCATCCCCGGCATTTGGGGGCCCTATCGATCGGCCATGGTCCCCGGCATGTGGCTCACCGAAGGCGGCCAGTCGGCCACGGGCGCGCTCATCGATTTCACGATCCACTCGCACGCCCGCGGCCAAGAGCTCGCGGCGCAAGCCACGCGTGAAAACAAGAGCGTGTATGCGCTGCTCAACGCGCGGCTCGAGGTTCTCGCCGAGCGCGAGCGCGTGTCTTTCATGGGAGCGCTGACGCGCCACCTCCACGTCTTGGCCGATCACCACGGCAACCGCTCGCCGCGCGCCGACCCCACGCTGCGGGGGATGGTCTCGGGCCTCAAGCTCAGCGACACGATCGACAGCTTGGCGCTCCTCTACTTGGCCACCGTGCAAGCCATCGCGCTCGGCACCCGCCATATCGTGGAAGCGATGAACGCCAAGGGCTACGGCATTCGCGACATCGTCGCGTGCGGAGGCGACACGAAAAACCCGGTGTTCTTGCGCGAGCACGCCGACGCAACCGGTTGCCGCGTGGTCTTGGCCAAAGAGCCCGAAGCCGTTCTCCTCGGTTCGGCGATGCTCGGCGCCGTCGCGTCGGGGCACTATCCTTCGCTCGTCGCCGCCATGGGCGCCATGAACGAAGCGTCGAAGATCATCGCGCCGCACCACGCCGCGAGGCGTTTCTACGATGCCAAGCGCGACGTCTACCTTCGCATGCACGACGACCAGCTGTCGTATCGTGCCCTCATGCGCGCCTGACCGACGGGGCGAGCTATTACCGATCCGGGCGTGCACGCGCGGCTTCCCGATTCGACCGAAGAACACGAAGAGTCGCGCCAGTTCTTGCAGTTCCGCCGACAGCCGTGCCTACACCGGTGGTTGGACGGCTCCGCGCTTCGCGAAGGGTAGCGCCCGCATCCGGCAAAAGGCCGATCGTGACGCATCGTTCGGGTTGTCACGCGGCGCGACGACGCATCTCGTCCTCTCCGACGCGCTCGCGACACGCCGCCCACCCGCGCGCAAATGTGGCACTTGCGCCCACTGCGCAGGTGCTATTGCCCCGGTTTCACGGACTTTTCAGGCAATGAGGCCTTGACGGAGCGCGATCGGCGGAGCGACGATGCTCTAGGCTGATGGTCTCGCTGACAACGCCAGGCCAACTTGGGGAGGTGCGGCGGATCGCATGATTGGCCGCCCGAAAGTGCAAATAATGGAGGGGTGGATGTGTATTCTGATCGTCGAGGACGACAACGAGCTCCGAGAGACGTTCGAGCGGATGCTTTGTGACATGGGGTACGCCGTAGCCTCGGCCAGCAACGGCCGGTCGGCGCTCGAGCGCATTCGCGAAAAGACGCCGACGCTGGCGTTCATCGATCTACTGATGCCCGTGATGACCGGCTTCGACCTCATCGAGCAGATGAAGGCCGACGGCGAGATGTCGAAGATTCCCATCGTGGCCATGACCGCGGCCTGGAAGGCGAGGGTAGAGGGGGTGCTCACCATGAAGAAGCCGTTCTGCGCCGAGGCCGCGCTGGAGCTGGTCGAGGCCTACTGCGGAGCGCCAGACATCGATCCGACGAACCTTCTACCGACCGGAACCTCGGGCTGATGCTCAAGCGAAGCTCGTGGCTCGACGCCGCTCGCAAGCTCGACTGGGAATTTTCGTACGTCCGCGAGGAGGACGTCTTCCCCGAGATCGCGAGCGGCAAGCCATGGCTCTTTCACGACGCGTGGAAAAACTGGGACGAGCCATTTCGCACGACTTATGCCGAATACGTGAAGATGCAGTGCGCCAAGGGCGAGGCGCTCGGCGCCGTTCGCGAGGCGGTCGGCAAGCCCGAAGACTTCGAAAAATTGCCGGCCGAGTGGCGCAGCGTGCTGAAGCTTCACGCGGCGACGCTCCCGCTCGCGGAGTTCGCCGCGGTCGTCGGCAACCTGCGCGGCGCTCGCTTTGGACGCGACAGCGCTTGGCGAACGATGGCAACGCTCGGCGCGCTCGACGAGCTCCGCCACACGCAAATTCCGCTCTCGCTCATGCACAGCCTGGTGCGCGCCGACTCCCAATTCGACTGGACACATCGACTCTACCACTCGAACAATTGGGTCGCGATCGCCGCCCGCCACCTCGCCGACGAGCTCCTTTTGGCCTCGAATGCGGTGGAGTTCGCCATCGGCACGCACTACGTCTTCGAGACGGGCTTTACCAACCTGCAGTTCGTTGCGCTAGCGACACTCGCGCGCGACGTCGGCGACAAGATGTTCGAGGCCATGGTCCACAGCATTCAGAGCGACGAAGCGCGGCACGCGCAGATCGGTCTGCCCGTCCTCGAGATCGCGATGCAGCACGACCGCGCGTACGCGCAGTATCTGCTCGACAAGTGGTTTTGGCGCTCGTTTTTGCTCTTCGCCGTTGTGACCGGCTTCAGCATGGACTACCTGACCCCGGTCGAGCATCGCGCGCGTTCCTTCAAAGAGTTCATGCAAGAGTGGGTGGTCGAGCAGTACCTGCAATCGATCGAGTCGCTGGGCCTCGAAAAGCCTTGGTATTGGGACACCTTTCTCTCGGCGGTGGAAAACTACCACCACATGGTCTACGCCAGCGCGTATACCTACCGCGCTTCGGTGTGGTTCGATTTCGTGGTGCCCGGCCCGCGCGAGCGCGCGTGGCTGAAATCGAAATACCCGTCGACGTGGGACATGTACGACCCCATTTGGCAGTCGATCACCGATCGATGGAAGGCGTCTGACATCGGTAACGACTTCGCCGTACACGGCACGGCCATCGTGACGTTTTGCGACATGTGCCAGCTCGTCCTCTCGGGCGGCACGCCCGAGAAGAACACTGCCAACACCCTCGCATACGGCGGCAAGAAGTACATATTTTGCTCCGGTCCTTGCCGCTGGATTTTCACGCAGGAGCCGCATCGCTACCAAGAGCACAAAGACGTCGTGAAGCGCGTGCTCGCGGGGGAGGCGCCTCCCAATTTGATCGCCCTCCTCACGCGCTACTTCGGCCTCGATTACGCCACCTGGGGGCGCGACGCGTTCCGTGGCGACTATCCCTTCATTCAGCGAGGCCCCTGGTGATTCCGCTCTACGGATTTTTGCAGGGCGACACCATCGGCACGCTCGTCCTCGCCGAGGACGACGACACGGCGCAGATTCTGGCCGACAAGGTTCAGGCGTCGGCGCGCCTTCGGGTTCCGACCTCGCCCCGAGTTCGTTTGCTCTACCGCGGGCACGCGGTCGACCTCGACGCCACGGTTCTGCAGCTAGGCATCCAAGCGCTCGAGAGGATCGACGTCGTCCGGGAGACGCCATGACACGGAGAAGAAAGGTGGCGACGAAGGCCGAGCTTTGGCAGGGCGAGACGCTCGGCGTGATCGTCGCCGGTCGGCAGGTCTTCTTGGTCGACGTCGAAGGATCCGTCTGTGCCTACGAGGATCGATGCCAGCACAAGGGCATGCCCATCAGCGGGGGAAGGTTGACGGGGCACGTGCTCACCTGCCCGGTGCACGGATGGTCGTACGACGTTCGCACGGGCAAAGGCCTGAACCCCGAGAACGTCGCGCTCGCCGCGTATCCCGTCACGGTGGAGGGGGACGATATTTTGATCGAACTCGAGGAGGCCGATGCCCGACAAGGATGAGGCTCGCCTCGTGGGCCCCGTGCTGCAAAAGGGTGAAGCGGGCGACGCGGTGGTCGCCGCCATTCTGGCGCAGAACCCCCAAGCGACGGTGGTCGATCGCGGCGCTTACCTCCGCGTCCTCGTGCCGGGCTTATGCCGCGTCACCCGCGCAGCGATCGAAAGAGAACGAGGGGCGCCTTTCTGCTTCCCGTCGGATCTCGAGATGATCATGTCGTCGTTTCAAGGCCGGTTGGAGATGTCCGAAGAGAGCGCGGTGTGGTGCGAGCGCGGGAGACTCCCGTGACACGCCCGCGAAGGCCCGCGTTGGGGCTCAAGACCTATTCGCACCTGTCTCGCGAGCGAAGACTGCCGAGCGACTACGAGCTCGTCACGAGCGAGCTGCTCTACTATCCAAAGCGCGGCTTCGAGGTCCAGACCCCGCTCCAGGGTTGGTACGACGAGCACCAGCGCCGGTCGCCCCTTACCGTGCCCGATTGGGAGCGCTTCCGGGATCCGCGGGAGACGACCTACGCCACGTACACCGCGCTGGCAAGCGAGCGGGAGACGTACGTCGACGGCACGCTCTCCTCCATCGAAGAAACCGACTACGATAAAGAGCTCTCCACCGAGTGGCGAACGCTGATCGAGCGCGTCGTTGCGCCCCTCCGATTTCCCGTGCATGGATTGCAAATGGTGAGCGCCTACGTTGGACAGATGGCGCCGAGCGGCCGCATTACGGTCGCCGCGGCGTTCCAAACAGCCGACGAAGTGCGACGCATTCAACGCGTCGCCTATCGCATGGCGCAGCTCTCGATGACCGACCCCATGTTCGGCAAAGAGAGCCGTGACTCGTGGCAGAAGGACGAGATCTGGCAACCGTTGCGCGAAGCCGTCGAGCGGTGCCTCGTAGCCTACGACTGGGGCGAGGCGTTCGTGGCGCTCAACGTCTGCATCAAGCCGGTCATCGACGAGCTCTTCATGGTGCACTTGCCGAAGGTCGCGAAGGATCACGGCGACTATCTGCTCGGGCAGATTTTTTCTTCCTTGAACGAAGACTGCAAATGGCACCGCGACTGGGCGGCGGCCTTGTTGACGACCGCCGTGCGCGATCGACCGGGCAACCGCGACGTGATCGCAGGCTGGGTCGACCGGTGGCGACCGATCGCGCTCGCGGCCGCCGCTCCCTTCGGCTTTCTGTTCCCAGAAGCGGCTCGCGTCGAAGAGCGGCTCGCCGACGTCACGACCGATCTCCTTCGACGAGCAGATCTCGGATGGGCGGCGAAATGACACTCGAAGCGGAAGCGCTCGACATCTATCGAGCCGTGAGCCAGCTGGCCTTCGCCGACGGCATCTTGGGTATGGATGGCACCGGCCTTTTGGCTTTCGACGCTCAGTTTCGCTACCTCTTTTGGAATCGTGCGATGGAGCGCATGAGCGGCATGATGGCAGCGGAGGTGGTAGGCAAATGCGCCTTCGACCTCTTTCCCTTTCTCGATCAAACCGGCGAACGAACTTGCTACGAGCAAGCGCTGGCGGGCCAGACGATTACCGCCAAGGAGCGGCGCTACGTCATCGCCGAGCGCGGGCTCGACGGCTACTACGACGCCTCCTATGGCCCCCTCACCACTACGCAAGGCACCGTCGTGGGAGGAATGGCGGTGGTGCGCAACATCACGCGGCGTAAGATCGCCGAAGAGCACATACGCGAGACCGAGTACCGCTTCAGGACGATGGCCGACGTGGCGCCGGTGCTTCTCTGGATGTCCGACGGCGACGGGCTCTGCACCTTCTTCAACCAGACGTGGCTCGATTTCACGGGGCGGACGCTGGAGGAAGAATGGGGAGTGGGCTGGGCCGAGGGGATTCACTTCGAAGACTTTCAGCGCTGCATAGATACCTATTCCGACGCGTTCAACGCTCGCGAAACGTTCGAGATGGAGTACCGCCTGCGGCGCCACGACGGCGCGTATCGATGGATCCTCGATCGCGGGACGGTGCGCTACACGCCCGACGGCAGCTTCGCCGGCTACATCGGATCGTGCATCGACATCACCGATCGCAAGCAGATGGAGAGCGACCTCAAGAAGGCCGTTCGCGATCGGGACGACTTTCTCTCGATTGCGTCGCACGAGCTTCGCACGCCCCTGACCACGCTGCAGCTCGAGATTGAAGGTCTGAAGCGCACCATCGACCGGTCGCGCGATCAGCACCCCATGAGCGCTCGTGTGATCCGCAGCGCCGACGTCGCCGCGCGGCAGACCAACCGGCTCATCGCGCTCGTCGAGGAGCTCCTCGACGTTTCTCGCGTGGCCAGCGGGCGCCTGAAGATCACCCCCGTGGAGCTCGACATGTGCGAGCTCTTGCGCGACCTCGTCCATCGTATGGCGCCGACCGTCGAGCAGGCGCATTGCTCGATCTCGCTCGAGACAACAGAACCGAAGATCGTCGGCCGTTGGGACCGCACGCGGCTCGATCAAGTGGTCGTCAACCTCGTCTCCAACGCGGTGAAATACGGCGCCGGCAAGCCCATCCAGGTGTCGGCCGCGACGCGAGGCGATGAGGTCTTGCTCCGCGTCCGCGATCACGGCATCGGCGTTGCCCTCGCCGATCAGGGGCGCATCTTCCAACGCTTCGAGCGCGCCGTTTCCACGTCGAACTACGGCGGGTTCGGCCTCGGCCTCTGGATTAGTCGCGAGATCTTGGCGGCGCACGGTGGACGCGTCGAGCTCGAGAGCGAACCTGGGCGCGGCGCGACGTTCATCGTCAGCCTCCCGCGAGACGCCGGGCGCGGCCTCAAGCCAGGGTGAATTTGTAGCCGTACTGAATGATGCCGCCGGCGCCTTCCGTGCGCACGCGACGAAAGACGTGTTCGAGCGGCGTGCCGAAGGTGAGCTCGGTGGGATCGCAATCGACCACCTGCGCCGTGACGCGAACCCCCTCGGCGAGCTCGACGATACCGACGACGTAAGGCGATTGCATCGCGAGATCGCTCGGCGCGACGTGAATGACGGTCCACGTGACGAGCTTGCCCTTGCCTAAGAGGGTGATCGGCGCGAAGGCGTCGCCGTGGCAAGAGGGGCAGACGCGGCGCGCGGGAAATGCGACCTTGCTGCACCCATTGCAACGCGCGCCCTCCAAGCGGTAGCGGCGCGGAATTTCGCGGGCGTATTGGGGAGCGGGCATCACGCCACCTCGAGGATGTGAACGGTGGCGCTACCGCCCGAGCCGCCCATATTTTGAGCGAGCCCCACGCGCGCTCCCTTGATCTGACGCGCGCCGGCTTCGCCGCGGAGCTGCGCCATGATCTCGGCGACCTGCGCGATTCCGGTCGCACCGACCGGGTGACCTTTGGCTTTCAAGCCTCCGGAGGTGTTGACGGGAATGCGACCGCCCCTCGCCGTTTCGCCGGCACCCGCTCCGAGGCCGCCGCGGCCCAGCTCGAAGAAGCCTAGCGCCTCGGTGGCCATGATCTCGGCGATGGTGAAGCAATCGTGGACTTCGGCGACGTGGACGTCGCGCGGCCCGCGGCCCGCTTGCGCATAGGCCTTGGCGGCCGCGCGCGCGACAGCGTCGAGCGCGGCGAGGTCTTCGCGCGCGTGGAGCGCGATGGTGTCGGTGGCGGCGCCGACTCCGGTCACCTTCACGAGGGGCCGCTGGGACTTGCGGGCGTACTCCGCGGAGGCGACGAGTACGGCGGCCGCGCCGTCGCTCACGGGGGAGCAGTCCAAGAGCCGCAAGGGATCGGCGACCATCGTCGAGGCGAGTACGTCTGCGACCGTGATCTTCGCTCGGAGCTGCGCGTTGGGGTTGAGGACGGCGTTGCCGTGGTTTTTCACGGCCACCGCGGCGATCTGCTCGCGCGTCGTTCCGTACCTCCGCATGTGCTCACGGGCCATCATGCCGTAGAGGCCAGGAAATGTGACACCCTGGTAAGCCTCGTATTCCTGATCCGACGCGGTGGCCAACGCGCGCGTGACGTCGGCTCCGTCGGTCATCTTCTCGACGCCACCCGCCAAGACGACCTCGCTCGCCCCCGAGGCAACCTCGAAGAAAGCCGATCGGAGCGCCATTCCTCCGCTGGCGCACGCCGACTCCACGCGCACGGAGGGGATCGGCAAGGCGCCGAGATAGTCGGCGAGAAGGGACGAGAGGTGCTCTTGCTCGACGAACAGACCGCCGCTCATGCAACCGACGTACATGCCGTCGAGCCGATCGATGCGCGCGTCGGTGATGGCCTGCTTGGCAGCGTCGACGAAGAGATCGCGCAAGGACTCGTCCCACAGCTCGCCGAACCGCGTGAGCCCCAAGCCGATGACGTAGACGTCGCGCATGTCGGTTCCTAGTCCTTCAGCCGATATTTACCGCGGTATTTGGCATAAGTGCCGTAGTCGAGGTAAGCGCGGCGCCTTGCGAGCTCGTCCTTCACGAAAGGCGCGCGTGCCCGGGCGGCGGCGAGGGCGGGCGTCGTTCGCAGCACGAAGCCGTCGCTGCCCGACCCCGAGCCGTAGGAGACGAGGAGCACGACCTGGTCGGCGCTCGCGCCGTCGAGGACCGCGGCGAGCCCGGTGGGCGACGAACCCGAGTAGCTGTTACCCATTTCGCGCACCAAAAAACCGAGATCGAGCTGCGCGCGGGTGAAGCCGAGCTCTTTGGCGGCCGCGAGCGGAAACTTGTCGTTCGGCATGTGGAACACGACGTGCGCGACGTCGGCCGCCGTCAGGCCCGACTTCTCGAGGGTGGCGCGAGCGCACCCGAGCAAGTGTTTGAAGTAGGCGGGCTGCCCGGTGTAGCGACCGGCGTGACTCGGGTAGGCGCGGCCTTCGCGCCGCCAGAAATCGGGGGTGTCGGACGTGAGCGAGTGCGTATGGAGGATCTCGGCAAGAACCCCTTCGCCGCGACCGAAGAGGTAGGCCGCGCCGCCCGCCGACGCCGTGTACTCGAGGGGATCGGAAGGCGCGCCTTGCGAAGTGTCAGCGCCGATGGCGAGGGCGAGATCCATTTCGCCAGCACGAACGTGCGAGAGCGCGCAGAACATCGCCTCGGTGCCGGCCTTACAGGCGAATTCGAAGTCGGCCACGTGCACGTTGGGGCCGATGCCGAGGGCCTCGGCCACGACGGTGCCGCTCGGCTTCACGGCGTAGGGATGCGACTCGGACCCGATATAGAGCGCGCCGATACCGCGGGGGGCCACATCGGCGCGCGCGAGGGCGCGCCGGCCCGCAGCGACGGCGATGGTGATGGTGTCTTCGTCCATGCCGGGCACCGTCTTCTCGACGAGCCCGTCCCCCTTCTTACCCGCGTCGGCATCACGCCCCCATTGCGCGGCGACGTCGGCGATACGAACCCGATAGCGGGGGACATACGCGCCGTAGCCGACGATGCCAATCATGGAGGCTCTGCTCTCTTTCTCAGAAACCGAGATCACCCGGACTGCACTCCGCGAAGCCATCGATGATGAAATCAGCCCCCGCGTATCTTCGTCGATCCATGTGAGGATCGGGGATGGCGACCACGCGCATCCCGGCGGCGAGCCCCGCGGCGAGTCCGAGAGGCGAGTCCTCGAATACTACGCACGACGACGGCGATACGTGGAGATCTCGTGCAGCGACGAGGAAAATATCGGGGGCCGGCTTGCCCTTGGTGATACGCGTGTCGTCCCCGCAGATGATGGGTGAAAAAATCGTGAACCACTCGCGGTGAAGCTCGGTCTTCACGCCAAAGAGGCGGCGATCGGTGCTCGTGGCTACGGCCATGGGGATTTGGCGACGAAAGAGCTCGCGGGTGAACGCTTCGGCCCCGGGCATGCGGCCCACCTTGGCGAGCAGCGCTTCGAGCCGCGCCTTTCGTTTGGCAAGGTAGTCCTCGGGACGAATGGGGAGATCGAGCGCCTTCACGATGTATTCTGCCGAGTCCATGGCGGGTCGACCGATCATGTCGCCCTTGACGCTCCAGTCGAACGTCTTGCCGTACTCTTGAGCGACCTCGTTGGTCACTTCGGTGTAGACGGGTTCGGTATCGAGAAGCACGCCATCCATGTCGAAGATGACGTGGGTTACGGGAGCGCGGAGTTTCAAGTGCCGAGTGCCCCCAACGCATCGAGGATTTCAGCGGCGTGGCCCGAGGGGTTGACGTCGGGAAACACCTTGGCGATCCGGCCCTGGCGATCGACGACGAAGGTGACGCGCTTGGCGAGGCCGAGCCTCACGGGCACGCCGAAGGCGGCGGCGATGGCGCCGTCCTTGTCGGGCAAGAGCAA
>DATEMX010000552.1:0-5546 GCA_035275365.1 Polyangiaceae bacterium
TCCGTGGAGCCTGGCGATCTTGGCGACATTTGTAAGATCGACCCGTCCGCGTGTCCGCAGGTGAACATGCTCGAGGCCGCGAAGAGGGGCCTCAACGAGCAGATGTACGCGGTGCAGCAGATTTACGCGCTGCGATACCACCGCTTCGAGCTGCAGCCCTCCTGGGCGTTCACGATGAACGACCAATTCGTTTCGCATCCCGGCCCCACGCTCGCCATCAACTTCTATGTCACCAACGTGCTCGCGATCGGCGTCGGGGGCGGCTACTACTTCAACAGCGATTCGAAATTCAACGCCGAGACACGGCGAGCTGCGCGCGTCGCGGTGCCGCTGACGGAGTACCAGTGGCAAGCCGCGCTGAATTTCACATACGTGCCGATGTACGGCAAATTCGCGGGCTTCGGCGACTTCATCTTTCACTACGACGCGTACGTCGTCGGCGGCGTGGGAGCCATCGCCGCGCGTCCCATCGCGGTCGTCGATCCCGACAACCGTTCGTTCAAGTGGGGCGATCCCAAGGTCGACTTCAACGTCGGCATCGGACTTCGCGTCTTTTTCAATCGCTGGTTCGCCGCGACACTCGAAGTGCGCGACTACATCTTCTTCGACAAGCTCGAGAATACCGTGGTGGCCGCCAACCCCACCGACGAAAAAACTTGGTACGGGGACACCAAGCTCACCAACAACGTTCAGGCGCAGCTCGGCGTTTCCATCTTTCTCCCATTCTCGTGGGAGTACCGGTTGCCGAAGTGAAGGCCATGATGGGACGGCCCATGAAAGAGGCAATGATGCGGCGATTCCTCACGGTGCTCGCGGTGCTCTCCTTCGTCCTCGCGTCGAGCGCTCGCGCGACGGCTCAGGAGATTCAACTCACCGGCCCCCTTGCAGGAGCGCCCGCGGTCCGGCAGCTGCGTCTTCACCGCAAGGGTCGTTTCGAGATCTCGCCCACGATCTCGTTTACGCTCCTCGACGAATACCAGCGCACGATCTTGGTCGGCGGCAGGCTCAACTACAACATCACCGATTGGCTCGCTCTCGGCGTTTGGGGCGCCTTCGGCGCGATCAAGACGACGACAGGCCTCTCCGATCGCATCCAAGATGTCACCCACGATCGCCGCTTCGGCGTGCTCAAGCCCCTCGGTCCGGGCGAGGCGAACACCTTTCCCAGTCCGATTTCGATCAACAACCTGCTCACGCGTTCGAGCATCGGCGATCCGTTCAAGAATCAGCTCGGGACGATGGAAACGGTCATCGCGCCGCAGATCACGGTGATTCCATTCCGCGGCAAGCTCGCCATCTTCCAGAAGATCTTCGTCGACACCGACGCCTACATCTTCGGTGGGCCCGCGTTCGTGGGCCTGAAGGAGCGGCAAGATTGCGAAGCCAATTGCGACGCAGCCTTCAGCACGCAGAAGCGCACGGCCATCGCTCCCACCTTCGGCGTGGGGCTCTCGTTCTACATCGGGCAGCTCGTCAACCTCGGCCTCGAGTGGCGCGCACTCCCATTTGCCTGGAATACCGGCGGATTCGACACCCGCGGCGGGGCACCCGATGGCCGCTTCCCCGACAACAAGATCAACAAGGACGACCGCGCCTTCAAGTTCAACAACATGTTGAGCCTCAGCTTGGGGATCTCGCTTCCGTCGGGTTTGAAGAGCTCCGAGTAGCAAGAAGGGTTTGGCCTCACGGCCACACCCTTCTTGCGTCGATGGCTCCAGCGCGCCACGACGCGCCCAGACCGCTGTTCAGCGGCGCGTGATCTTTCCGTGCGCGTCGAGGCCGAACTGGCCCGTCAAGGCGTTGCGCGCCTGGGCGCGGATCTCCTCGGGCACTTCCCAACCGCGGGCCGCCAGCCCCTCGGCGATGCGGTTTTTGACGCGCACCGACTCTTCGGCGATGAGCGCGTTGACGAGCGGGGTCGCCGACGACGCATCCTCTTGTGCGAACACCGTGGCTACCGCGACGAAGCGGATGGCTTCACTCGCGTCTTCGAGGAAACGTTCGACCGCGGGGCGAATGGTGGGAAGCGCGTGGTGCTCGAGCTCCGCGATGAGTTGCGACTTGGGATCGACGTTGCGCGTGTATTCGGTGTCGAGGCGCTCGAGCAGGCGGATGACCTCCTCGACGTAGCGATCGCTCGGTACGAGGTCCTTCAGGATTTTGAGCGGCCAGGTGAGGCTCTCGGCCTTCACGCAGAACACGCGAATGGGCTCGATCGCTGCGTCTCCCGCCCCCAGGATGCCTCGCAGAGCGGCGTCTTTCTCTTCTTGGTCGGTGATCGAGGGATCGATGTGGAACGTGAAGCGCTTGAGCAGTGCCGCCGCGGACTCGGCGCTGCGAATGCGCGCGAGGCCCTCGATGGCTTCGATGCGATCGTAGTTCTGCGCGTGCTTGTCGCCGGCGACTTTGCCGAGCCTCGCTACGCCTTTGTCGCCGCCGGCCGGTGCCTCTGGCTCGGACTTACTTTTGCTCTTGAAGATGTCGAAGAGGCCCATTGGGGGGCGTGTATATGCCTCATGCTTCCCCGCTGGGCAAGCGCGCCGGTTGGCCCAGCACGCTCGGTCCTGCCGACGTCACGGTGGCTGCTCTAGGCGAGGGGAACTGCGATGAGGATGACCTCGCGGCCGCGCGTTTCGATGCGGTAGCGCACGGGCTTACCGTGCTTTTCGCTCATCTCGCCTTCGCTCGAGCGAATACGGCCCACGAAGCTCGCTTCGGTGATGTGGTCGATGGGGTCACCGAGCGAGCGCTTGGCCGTAATGTACTCGCGGAACAAGCGACCGTAGTAGGCGTCGGCGGGCTCGGCCTTCAGCGAAGCGACGAGACCTGCATCGACGTTGGCGGCGGCTACCGATCGTTCGTCGACGGCCAGTGCGTCGGAGAAATCACTGGCTGCCGGAGGGCGCGAGGGGCGACCCTCTTCGTCGGTGTCGTCTTCCTGAACGCCCATGAGCTGGTTCAAAAGAGAGTTCAACCGAAAGACGAGGCCGCCGAGCTCGGCGTGTTCGATTTCGAAGCGGAGGTCGGTCTTGCCGTTGAGGATCGCGAGGAGGCCTTCTTCGAGCTCTTCGACGGGACGCGACAGATAGTTGCCGAGCAAGAAGCCGCCCAAGCACACGAGCAGGACGCCGAGGCCGGTGACGGCGAAGACCGGCCACAGAAGCCCATTGATGCTTTCGATGAGGCTCGCGGGGCTAACGGAGATGAGTACGGCGCGCTTGCCGTCGCCGTAGCCGCTGAGGGGTGCGGCGGTAACGAGCTCGTCGACCGAGCCGCCGGTAATGAAGGCGCCGTGACCGCTCGTGACGGTGGCGAGAACGGCCTCCTTTTGAGGGGACTGGCCGAGGGTCGCCAAGATGGTCGGCGAAACGGCGGAGGACTTGGCCTTGAGATCGACGGCCTGCCCCGTGGGAATGCCGAGAATGAGCCCGCGGCCGCTCGTCAAGTCGGCCGTGCGCTGGAGCCGGCCGTCGTTGAGCGGCGTGCCGACGATGAGCGCTCCGACGACCTTGCCGTCTTCGTCGCGGACCGGCGCGTAGCTCGCCGACATGAGCTGAGAGGTTTTCGCGTCAGCCCACACGTCGGTGGCGGTGATGCCCTTGGCGAGCGCCGCCTTGAGCGACGGATGGCCGGCGCCGAGATCTTCGCCGCGCCCCAGATTGGTGCCGTTGCGGCCAAGGCTGATGCCGTTGGCGTCGACCGCGGTGACGAGCGCCGGCGCCATCTGCTCGAAAACGGGGTTACTGACCGCCGACGAGAGCAGGCGGTTGGAGTATTCGGTCGCCTCTTCTTGGCGGGCGCTGACGGTGCCGGCCTTGAAGATTTCGCGGCTCGCCTTGTCGTTGGCGATCGTGGCAAGCCAGCGCTCGGTGCGCACCGCGTCGAGTTCGAGCTTGCTGTTGGCCGCAGCGAGGGCACGCTCGGCTTCGCTCTTGAGTTGGGCAGGATTCGAGGCGATGTCACCCAGCCCGGCTCGCAAAAGGGCGTACGACAGGACGCCGACCAAAAGGACTATGATCGAGTTTACGGCGATGATTTTCCAGCGCATGAGCTCGTGATCTCCAACTGCGTCGCCGTGACTGTCGGCATTGCCGAAATGGGTTTCTCTCTAAGCTGCCTACCGTCCTTCTGTAACAGCCTCGCAGACTACCAGAGGGGCTTCTTTTGTATCAAGGTTCGTCCCGGTTCTCTTTCGAGGTCCCCGCGTGAGCACGGAAACAGCAAGACCGGACGGTAGCGATTCGCCTTCGGATCCGGAGGCGGGGATTTCCCCGATAGGGGTGGTCGACGATCCGGCGTTCGATAGGCACCGCAGCGTCGAACATCACCCGGAACGCCCAGAACGGCTCTTTGCCGCCCGGGCAGCCCTGCGCGCCACGACCGTACAAACCCGGCCCGTGGCGGCGCGGGAGGCCACCAGGGAAGAGCTCTCCCGCGTGCACCACGAGGCGTACCTCGACGAGCTCGCAAGCCTCGCTGGGCAGCGCGGACACCTCGACGCCGACACCTACCTCGCCCCTGATTCGGTAGCTTCGGCTCTGCGCGCCGCGGGCGGCGGGGTCGCGCTCGTCGACGCTCTTCTCGACGGCGAGCTCACGCGCGGGCTCGCTCTCTTGCGCCCTCCCGGGCACCATGCGCGCGCCGGCCAAGCGATGGGGTTTTGCGTGATCAACAACGTAGCGGTCGCGGCGGCGCACGCGATCGCCCGCGGACTCGAACGCGTCCTCGTCGTGGATTGGGACGTGCATCACGGCAACGGCACGCAAGAGATGTTTTACGGCGACCCTCGCGTGCTTTACGTCTCGCTCCACCAGTGGCCCTTCTATCCGGGTACGGGGAGCGCCGCGGAGGTCGGCAGCGGCGCGGGCGAAGGCTATAGCGTCAACGTGCCCTTCTCGGCCGGCGCGCGACACGCCGACTACGCCGCCGCGTTCGAGCGCGTGATCTTGCCGGTGGCCGACGCCTACGCGCCCCAGCTCGTGCTCGTGTCGGCTGGGTTCGATGCGCACAAGGACGATCCGCTCGCGAGCATGCAGCTCGAAGCTGACTCTTACGCGTGGATGACGCAGCGCCTCGTCGAAGTCGCCGACCAGCACGCCGGAGGGCGTTTAGCCCTGTTTCTCGAGGGCGGCTACAACCTGTCGGCGCTCGAGCACTGCTTGGGAGCGTGCCTCTCCGCGCTCGCGAGCGTGGAAGGCCAACCCGGTCGAGCGACGTCGACGACTCGCGACGGCGAGCTCGAACGCGCAACGCTGGCGCTTCGTACCTATTGGAGCGTGCTCCGTTCGAGCTGAGGCGCCCGATATCTGGGCACCGATAATCATGCTCGGTCATTTAGTGCCTCGCGGTAGAAATTTGGGCAGAGATTCGGAGTGCGGAGGGAGAGAGTAGGGGTTTTGTCGGCGCCGGAGGTGCCGTGGGGTGGGGCCCTGTTCCGGGCGAAGCCCCGGCGGGGCGGGGTTCTCCACGGGCGGAGGACCCACCCTCGACGCACGAAACGCGGCAGGTTGTCGTGTGGTCGTCAGCTAGGCAGACAGGCCGTTTCT
>DATEMX010000553.1:0-2368 GCA_035275365.1 Polyangiaceae bacterium
GCTTCGAGCTCGTTCAGGACGACCGCCAGAAAAAAACCCGCCGCGGCCGTCGCGCGTGACGTGTCCGACTTCGACGCGTTGCGCTGGCCCGGCTGGCGCCGCAGGGCCAAGATGGCCTCATCGACGACGGCGAGCGAGTCACGCGTGAGAGGGAGCGCGTCCTTCGAGATGAAGCTGTTGCCCGCCGCGACCGACTTTCCCCACGCGAGGAGCATTTCCACGATCGAGCTCGCTTTCACGCCGTACATCGGCGTCCGCCGATGTACGCGCTCTCTCCCGGCGCGATCGAACCAAGCATCGAGGTTCGAGGATTGGGGGGCGGCTTCGGTGGCAGCACGAAGCCGTCCGCTCGACTCATGGGGTTCGGGGTCGACTTGCCGAAGATGCGAGCTCGGTGGCTCGGGAGCGTCGTTGGCGTGCGCCTTCAGAACTTCGAGCGCGCGCGAACGCGCCGACGGGCTAGGGGACTCGAGCGCCAGTCGCGCGAAGAGGTCGGCGCGCGCCTCGTCGCCCGTGCGCGCGTAGATCTCCGCCAAGAGGGCAGTTGCCTCCATGAGATCCGGTTGCTCCCCTACGAGCTCGGTGACGTCGCGCAAAAGCTCGGTGTCCGAGCGCACGCGGAATTTCGCATCGTAGAGACAAATCAGGTAGCGATACTCCGGGCGCCGCCCCAAGTTGGGCTGCGCCGCCTGAAGCCGCGTCGACGCCACGCCCTGCTCGCCAGCGTCGATCAACGACTCGATGGCCCTCACTTCCGCGCTGAGTTCGATTCTGGCCACGTCGTCCTTGTCAATATCATGCCATTTTCAACCCTTGAAAGCCGCATTTTCGGAGCGACGAGCGCTTGCCCCTTCGGCGCTGGTGAGGTAGAGGCTTGCAGCACGCGGGCGCATAACTCAGCGGTAGAGTGCGTCCTTCACACGGACGAAGTCGCAGGTTCAAATCCTGCTGCGCCCACCCGCCTCGCTTGGCAACACCATCCGTTCGCCGCTCTTGCTCACCCGCGAGGCGCCGGAGTCTTGCCCTCGGGGGTGCTGTGGACGGGACTTTGCCCCGGTCGGGGCCCACCCACTGCAGAAGGATAGGGCTATTTCTTCGTTTCCTCGCGCTAGGATGCGAAATCCGGCGCGGCCATTCGCGCTTCGTCGCAAGGAGCCCCGACATGCCTCCCGAAGAGCCGTCACCCGATTCACCGAGCGAAGGGCGCGACAAGCGGCCACTCGTGCTCGTTGCGGAGGACGACGAAGACATCCGCAGCGTCTTTGAAATGGTCTTGGCCGAACGCTACGACGTCAAATGTGCCGCCACCGGCGCCGAGGCGCTGGCGATAGCGGCCGTGAGTCGACCCGCGGTCGTCTTGCTCGATTGGACGCTGCCCGACGCATCAGGCGGCGACGTCGCCGCGGGTCTTCGCGCCATCCGACCCGACTTCGCGAAGCTGCCCATCGTCATCGTGTCGGGCACCTCCACCGTGAAGACACTCGCCGCACGTATCGGTGCCGTGCCGTGCCCCAAGCCGTGCGACGTCAATCAACTCATGTCGGCGATTGAACGTGCCCTCGACCCGGCCCGCCAACCGTAGTTGTCCGCCTTTTCGAACCACGCCGGCTTCGCCGATTCGTTGAATTGGGCTTCGGCGAAGCCTCGTCGCAGTCTTCCCGCCTCCCCAGACGAACGCGCGGCGATGGCCGAGGCCACGCGATCGTCGAGGGAGGGGTCAAGAACTCAAGCGATCGCGTCTTTGATCGCCTTGATCGGGCGCGCTTTGACGGCCTTGCTGGCCGGCTTGGCCGCGAACGTCGTGGGCTCCTTGGTGAAGGGGTTGATGCCCTTGCGCGCGGGACGCGCGGGACGCTTCACCACGACGAACTTCGCAAAACCGGGAAGAACGAACAAGCCGTTCTTCTTGAGCTCCCGATGGCCGATGTCCGTGAGCGACTCGATCACTGCCTTGACCTGCTTGCGCGTGGTGCCGTCACCGACCGACTCGGTCACCGCCTGAAGAAGCGCGCTCTTGCTCAGGCTCTTTTTACCGCTGCTCTTGGGCTTCGCCATCTTGAAATCTCCTCGTTGGAGCCAGCCGAATGATTGGGCGGCTAGCGTTTTCTGGCGGCACTTTACATCCAGGTGCAGGCAGAATGGTGCAGCAAAATGCGTTGCGCGTGCCGAATTTGTCGATTTTTGAAGGGTTCGGACAAAAAGAGTCCCGCTGAAGGTGCGTTCGGCGGCGTTCGGCAACCACGTCTTGGCTCGTGCTGATCGCTCATCGGCGAGGCATCGGTGCGCTGACCTCTCGAGGGCGGCGGGGCCTATGAGGTGCCGCGCGCGCATCTAGAAGCGCCGGCCAGACCTTCTCGCACGGAGATCA
>DATEMX010000554.1:0-2927 GCA_035275365.1 Polyangiaceae bacterium
CGCGCGTCGCCGTCGGCAACGCCGACGGCGAGCTCCGTCCGGGCCTCTTTTGCCGCGCCGCCATCGAGCTGCCGCCGCAGGCGAAGACCGACCGCATGCTCGTACGCGCAGGCGCCGTCCAGCCGCTCGGCGACCAAGACGTCGTCTTCGTCGAACGAGACGCCGGCACCTACGAGATTCGACCCGTTCAAATTGGGCGCCGTACCGCGGAGATCGTCGAGGTCACCGAAGGTGTCGTCGTGGGCGAACCGATCGTCGTCGAAGGAGCGTTTCTCCTGCGCGGCGAGGTCACGCGCCAATGAGCAAACTGGTCACCTGGGCGTTCAACAACCGCCTTCTCGCACTCCTCTTCGCGTTCG
Organism: Polyangiaceae bacterium; assembly: GCA_035275365.1. Classification (GTDB taxonomy): domain Bacteria; phylum Myxococcota_A; class Polyangia; order Polyangiales; family Polyangiaceae; genus DASWDH01. Next base: position 360 of record DATEMX010000554.1, read on the forward strand.
GTCTCGTCGGCGCGGGAGTCTTCTCCGCGTCGCACATGCCCATCGACGCGGTCCCCGACGTCACCAACATTCAGGTGCAGATCGTCACCCGCGCCCCCTCGCTCTCGGCGACGGAGGTCGAAACGCAGGTTACCCAGCCGGTCGAGCGAGCCATGGCCGGAACGCCGGGGCTCACGCAGATCCGGAGCATCACGAAGTTCGGCATATCGATCGTCACGCTCGTCTTTTCCGAGAGCACCGACGTGTATTTTGCGCGCGCTCAGGTGGCCGAGCGTCTCGTGGGCGTGCGCGACACGATCCCCAACGAGGTCGGACAGCCCGAGCTCGGTCCCATCTCCACTGCGCTCGGCGAGATCTACATGTTCGAGCTGAAGCCAACGCACGGCTCGCGTTCGCCCGAAGAGCTGCGCACGATGGTCGATTGGCAGATTGGCCCGCGCCTTCGCCAGATCAAGGGCGTCATCGAAGTCATTGGTTTCGGGGCAGCCAGCAAGCAGTACCACGTCACACTCGACCCCGCGCGGCTTGCCGCGCACAGCATCTCCGTCGAGGAGGTTCGCACCGCGCTCGAGCGCGACAACGCCGTCTCCGGCGGAGGCTACATCGAGCGCGCCAGCGAACAGGTCGTCATCCGAGGCGACGCGCGCTTTCGCGGCATCGAAGACATCGCCGCCACCGTGGTCCGCACCGACGATCACGGAGTGCCCGTTCGCGTCGGCATGCTGGCCGAGGTCGACACCGGGGGAGCCCTGCGGCAAGGCGCGATGACGCGCGACGGTCGCGGCGAAATCGTGGGAGGCAGCGTGCTCATGCTGAAGGGCGAGAACAGCCGCGACGTCGTGGCCGCCGTCAAAGAGGCCATCGTAGAGCTCGGCCCCAAGCTCCCGCAGGGCGTCGTGATCGAGCCTTATTACGACCGCGCCGAGTTCATCAATCGCGTCCTCAAGACGGTCGCCAAGAACCTGAGCGAAGGCGCCGTGCTCGTCGTGCTCTGCCTCTTGCTCACGCTCGGCACGCTGCGAGCGGGGCTCGTGGTCGCCGGTGCCATCCCCTTCGCCATGCTCGTCGGCGTCATTGGGCTCACGGCCATTGGCTATGGCGGCAACGTGATGTCGCTCGGCGCCATCGACTTCGGCATCGTCGTCGAGGGGGCGGTGGTCGTCGTCGAGCACCTCTTGACCCACCTCGGGCCGGCCACCGGCGGACGACGGCGCAAGGCCATCCTTCATTCGATGCAAGAGGTCGCGCGGCCCGTCGTCTTCGGCGTCATCATCGTGCTCCTCGTTTTCTTGCCGCTGGCCACGCTCGAAGACGTCGAGGGCAAGATGTTCCGCCCCGTCGTCTATTCGCTCTGCTTCATGCTCTTCGGCGCGCTCATCTACGCGCTCGTCGTGATCCCAGCCCTCGCGCGAATGGTGTTCGACAACGCGCCCGAGCCGAAGGAGCCTTTCTTCGCGCGCTGGCTGCGCCTCGGCTACGGACCGGTCCTCACGCGGGTGCTCTCCCATCCGAAGGCGACCATCGGCGGCGCGTTCATGATCACCTTGGTGTTCCTCGGCGTATCGTCGAATCTCGGCGCCGAGTTCCTCCCGCGAATTTTCGAGGGCGCCTTCGCCATCGACGCGCTCCGCCCGCCCAGCGTTTCGCTGACCGCCGCCATCGGGCTCGGCCGCGAGACCGAGCTCGCGCTGAAAGAAGCGCCCGAGGTTCACACGGTCGTGAACCGCATCGGCCGCCCCGACGGCGCGGTCGATCCCGCCGGGCCCGAATCGAGCGACGTATTCGTGATTTTGAAGCCGAAGGAAGAGTGGCGGCCCGGGATGACCCCCGAGAAGTTGGTGGACGATCTGGCGGCCCGTCTCGAAGGTCGTGTACCGGCCACCATCAACGCGTTCAGTCAACCGATCGAGATGAGGGTGAACGACCTCATCGCCGGCGTGAAGAGCGATCTCGCCATCAAGATCTACGGCGAAGAGCTCGAGGAAATGAGCGCGGTGGCCGACAAAGTCCGCAAGGTGCTCTTTCAGGTGCCCGGCGCGAGCGACGTCAAAATGGAGATCGCCACCGGCCTTCCATCGGTACGCATCGCCGTCGACCGGCAGCGTGCGGCGCGGCTCGGCGTTCCTCCCCGCGCCGTCCTCGACATCCTCACCATGAGCCGCGCCGGCGAAAAAGTCGGCACCGTGCGCGAGGGCGAGCGCGTGTTCGACTTGATGCTCCGTATCGGCACCGACGCGCAGCAGGGCCACGATCTCGCCAGGCTGCCCATCGTTACTTCCCGAGGGAACATCGTGCCCATGGCGCTCGTTTCGGACGTCAAAGACGAGCCCACCGTCGTTCAAATCGGCCGCGAGCAGATGCGGCGTCGCCTCATCGTGCAAGCCAATATCCGCGGTCGCGACATGGTGGGGTTCGTGAATGACGCGCAGGCCCGCGTCGCCGCCCTGCAGATTCCCCACGGCATCGAGCTCGTGTGGGGCGGGCAGTTCCAGAACTTCAATCGCGCCAAGACGCGCCTCGCGCTCTTGGTGCCCGTCGCCATCGCCCTCATCGCCGTGATGCTCCTCA
>DATEMX010000555.1:0-4159 GCA_035275365.1 Polyangiaceae bacterium
GCCCAAGCCCATCGTGGCGACACCGAGGCACGCCAGATATCCGACGCTCGTCCCCTATGGCGATCGCGCGCTGCTCGTGTGGAGCGACGACCGCGACAACAACCTCGGCTACGAGCTCTACGCGAAGACGATCGATCAGAAGCTGCAACAGCTTTCGCCGGATTCGCGGCTCACCAGGGCTGTCGGCGACAGCATCGATCCCATCGCCTCGTTGGGCCCTTCGGGCAGCGTCGGCATCATGTTCGGCGACGACCGCGACGGCACCGGGCAAGTCTATTTCACCCGCCTCGAGTGCGTCGCACCGCTCACGAAGTGACGCCCCTTACGGGCAACTCGTGCCCGCGTCGGTGAATCCTCCGCAATAGGGGCCACACGCCGTCAAGCACACACCGCAGTACGCGCAATGATCGAGCGCGCGGTAAAGGGCCGCGCTCGCGGCCCCCGTACATCTCGCGCGGATGCAGCGCTCCACACAGGCGGGCCCGCTAGGTCCGAGGGTGCACGGCGTCGAAGCGTCGTCACCGGAGAAGATGCATGAGCGAATCGCGGCGCAACCGGGATCTCCGAGGCACGCCATCTCCTCGGCCATGCACGCGCCGTTGAAACGCGGCGATCCGCAATCGTCGCAGGTGCTCGCGTCGGACCCATCGCCGCCGCTGTCGACGAGCGCGCCGTCAGCCGAACCTGGCGACGAGCTCGCGTCGGCGTCGCTCCCACCTGCTGCGGCGTCGCTCGCCCCGCCACCTTCGGGCTCGTCCGACGACGAGCAACCGACGGGCCACCCGATGCTCGAGCTCCACACAATGGCAACCGCGCTGGCGATCGACGCGCTCTTCTTCATCGCACCGACTTACGCAGTCGCGCGCGGCGGCGTCATCCGGCCGACGTCAGGGACCGGCGCGGCGGCGGATCGAGGCACCTGCGCGATGCACCTTACCGGGCAAGGCACGACCCGTGACCTTCTCGGCCAATTGCCCGGCGGCGACGAGGCGCTCGAGGTCTGTGCCAGTCTCGATGCCCATGCCGTGCAGCATGTAGACGAGGTCTTCTGTCGCCACGTTGCCCGCCGCTCCCGGAGCATAGGGGCATCCCCCGAGCCCGCCGATGGCGGAGTCGAAATCACGGATGCCCATGTCGAGCCCCACGAGCACGTTGGGCAGCGCCGTGCCGCGGGTGTCGTGCAAGTGCAAAGCGAGCTTGTCGGGAGGGAGCTCGTCGAGAAAGAGCCCGAGGATCGCTTCGGTCTGCCGCGGCGTGCCGACTCCGATGGTGTCCCCGAGCGACACTTGGTAGCACCCGAGCTCGAGCAAGCGGCGCGAGATCTCGAGCGCACGGCGAGGATCGACGTCGCCTTCGTAGGGACATCCCCACACCGTCGATACGTAGGCGCGCACGCGCATCCCTTGCGCGACGGCGGGCGGAACGACTTCGAGAAATGCCTCGAGCGAGCCCTCGATGCCGCGGTTGGTGTTCTTGCGGTTGTGCGTCTCGCTCGCCGACATGAAAACGGCGATCTCCCCGAGCCCCGCCGCGCGCGCGCGCTCGAGCCCCTTGGCGTTGGGCACGAGCGCGCTGAAAATGACACCCGGGGGCGGCGCTACGGCGCGCACGAACTCGTCGGCGTCGGCGAGCTGCGGGATCCATTTCGGCGAAACGAAGCTCGTGAGCTCGATGCGCGTGAGACCCGTCGAAAGGAGGGCAGCGGCGAGAGCCACCTTGCTCTCGAGGGGCAACATCATCGCCTCGTTCTGAAGGCCGTCGCGTAGCGACACTTCGTAGATCGAGACCCGCTTGGGTAGCCTTTGCAAGATCCCCGACCGAGCGGCCATGATCAAAGACTAGCGCGCGGAGCGGCGCGCACACCAGAAGAAGGCAAGCGCGACGGGACGAGCATCGTTGCCGCACACGACGGCCTCTGCCGCCGCGACGCGGATCGAGCGTCTAGTGCACCGCCGTTGATGTGCCATCAAGCATCCCTGCGGGATGCTCCCGCTTCGCGGGCCGGCGGTGCGCTAGTTTTCTTCCGCTGGGGCTCGCGCCCCAGACCCCCGCGCTTGCTGCGCAAGCGCCTAGTGCAGCGCCCATTTTCTTGACGCTATCTCGCGGGCGCTGCACTAGACCATGAGGAGGGGGAGCTGACGACCCTTCACCGGCGTGGCAACTTGAATCGGGTACTCGCCCGAGAAACAGGCGTGGCAAAATTCGCGGCCATTGCGCTCGAAACCCGGCGTCCCCGTGACCGCGCCGAGCATGCCTTCGATCGAGAGGTAACCGAGCGAGTCGGACGTGATGTAGCGGCTGATCTCGTCGTTGGTGTGGCTCGACGCCACCAGCTCGCTTCGGGTAGGCGTGTCGATGCCGTAGTAGCAAGGCCAGCGAATGGGCGGGCTCGAGATGCGCATGTGGATCTCTTTGGCCCCAGCGTCGCGAACCATCTTCACGATCTTGCGGCTCGTGGTGCCGCGCACGATGGAGTCGTCGATGACGACGACACGCTTTCCGCGCAGCGTGTCGCTCACCGGATTCAACTTGAGCCGAACACCGAAGTGGCGAATCGCTTGCGAGGGTTCGATGAACGTGCGCCCAACGTAGTGGCTTCGGATGAGCCCGAGCTCGAACGGCACGCCGGCCCGCTCGGCGTAGCCCATGGCCGCGGGGACCCCCGAGTCGGGCACCGGGATGACGATGTCGCAATCGGCAGGCTCTTCTTCGGCCAGCTTACGCCCTAGATTTTTTCGGACTTCGTAGACGGTGGCGCCCGACAGCTTCGAATCGGGGCGCGCGAAGTAAACGTACTCGAAGACGCAGCTATTGCGCGCTGCACTCGCGAGCGGTGACGAAGACCGCAGCCCGCTTTTGTCGATGACGATCATCTCGCCCGGCGCCACTTCACGCACCGTCTTGGCGTCGATGAGGTCGAAGGCCACTGGCTCGCTCGCCACGACGTTGGGAACCGACGACCCCGGCAGACTGCCGAGGACGAGCGGACGGATGCCCTTGGGATCGCGAACCGCGATGAGCGCCTCACCCGTCAAGAACACGAGCGAGTAGGCCCCCTCGACCTGGCTCAGCGCGTCGGCGATTCGATCTTCGACGAGGCGCTGGGTGCTCATCGCAAGCAGGTGGATGATGACCTCGGTGTCGCTGTTGCTCTGAAAAATCGAGCCGCGCGCCTCGAGCTTCTCGCGGAGCTCCTCGGCGTTGGTGAGGTTGCCGTTGTGAGCGATCGCGATCGACCCGCGCGCGTAGTCGACGGCCAGCGGTTGCGCATTCTTGATGTGTGAACCTCCCGCCGTCGAATACCGCACGTGACCGATCGAGCTTTCGCCCGGCAGCCCCGTCAGATTGGTGGGAGTGAACGAGTCATGCACGGGCCCCATCGCGCGGTGGGCAAACAAACGCCCGCCGTCCGCAGAGATGATGCCAGCCGATTCCTGGCCTCGATGTTGGAGCGCGTGCAAGCCGAGGTAGGTGAGCTTGGCCGCCTCAGTGTGGCCGTACACGCCGAAGACACCGCACATGTACGGCTCCATGTAATCGTCGCGCGGGCGGAACGCCATCGTCTCGTGAAAGAAAAGCACGGCGCGATCGCACAAGCCTCGCCCGTCGCGCAGAAACCTCGCCGTTACGGCCGGTTATGAGGATATCATGCTGCTCCAGCATGACCGCCGCCGCCCTGAACCAACTGGTGGAAACCTGGCAGAGGCAGCCAGACGAGCGCAACACCATCGCCCTCTGCGAGAAACTCGGGGGCGCCGGCGAGCCCAAGCTCGTCGACGACGTCGGCAAGCGCGCTGCGGTCAAGCACGCGTCCAACCCGCAGGTTCTAATCGCCATCGCCCGGATGTACCTCGGAGCGTCGCGCCTCGGCGATGCGCAGGGGCTCCTCGTTTCGGCGGGCAAGATGTCGCCCAAGAACGCCGAGGTGTACCGCTGGCTCGGCGAGGTGTTGCTGCGCCGCGGTGACGCCGAGCGAGCGGCAAAGGTGCTCGAGCGCGCCGTCGTCCTCGGAAAGAGCGACACGGACACGGTTTTCTGGCGTGAGCAGGCCGATGGCTATGTCGAGGTGCAAAAGAGGTCGGGCGCGCGAGCCGTCGTCGCGGCGCTCAACAAAGTGCTGATCGGCATGGGCTTACCCCCGGTGCGCCCGTCGGCGCGT
>DATEMX010000556.1:0-9373 GCA_035275365.1 Polyangiaceae bacterium
ACACGCGCGGGGCTCGGTCTTCGCCACTTTCTCCTTGGGCGCGGCCCTGGGAGCCTCGCTCTTTCCTTCGAGCCGCTCCGCTACGTAGGCAGCGGCCCGTGCTCGCAGCGGCGCGAGATCTTCGTCGACGGCGCGGAGCAGTCGCTTGGCCTGCGTGCGGTAGCGATGCAAAAGGTCCGCGTAGTCGGCCTCGCCAATCTTGCCGACGCTCCGCTCGTATTCGAGATCTTTGAGGGCCTGCAGCACAGCGCGCTTCTGCTCTTCGGCGGCAGAGGGCGCGCCGAGAGCGAGCGCCTCTTCGAGCGTAATCGGCGAATCGCCCGAGAGCGTTCGGACGCTCGCCCACAGAATGGCGATGACACCGAGCAAGACACCTCCCGCCATCACGAGGATGGCGAGACCCGTGTCGTAGACGAAATGAACGGTGACGGCCGACGCCACAGTGACGATGGGCAGCCCCCACGAGAGAACACGGACGAACTGCGTTTCTGTGTCGGCAGCTTTGCCTTCGCCCTCGACCTCGGGGGGCGACGCCTGTGCGACGCTTCTGTTTTCTGTGGTGCTCTCAGCCATCGAGTTTCTTGAGCTCTTCGTCGAGTTTGGCATCGTATTCGTCGCGCTCCGATGGGCTGGACGATGGCGACGACGTCGGGCCACCCTCCTCACCGCGCTTCTTCCAGCGACGGACGAGCAGCAGCACGAACCCGAGGCCGCCCACACCGATGACGCCCGGCACCATGTAGATGGCGCGGAGGGCGCCGGTGTTCGGTGGGACGCTCAGCGCGGCCGCCCCGTGCTCGCGTACGTAGTCGGCGCGGATGTCTTCGATCGTCGCGCCGGCATGGAGCCGCGAGCGGATCTCGCTGCGCGTGGCGTCGGCCGTGCTGCACGTGCAGCTCGAGAGCGGCAGACGCGGACAATCGCCGCACTGGCACAAAAGGCTCGAGAAGAGCGCGTGCTCGGTGGGATCTCTGATCTCGACGGTGCCCGCGTGGAGCGACGATGACGAATTCTGTTGCCCGAACGCGCGCGCCGGCATGAGCGCGAGCATGACGCCGAACAGGATCGACGAAGTGAGCCCCCCGGCCATGCGCAAGTACGACCAACCGGCGCCCGCTTCTTGGAAAGCCACCTCGGGCCACATCGTGATCACCGCGCCCGCCATGAGGACGAGCACGCCGATCCAGATGAACGACACGAACGGGTTGATGTGGATCTGGAAGGTTGCCACCTTGCTTTCGGCGCTGACCGTGCCCACGACGACGTAGAGATCGTCGCGAATCGTGTGCAGCATGGAGACTTCGGTCGTCGGCGACTCGGGCATCTTGCGGTAGATGAACTTGGCCGGGGCGGATTTGCCGACGGCCTCGCCCGTGTTGACGTCGGTGACGGCGAGATCGGCGAAGATCATGCGCTTGGTCTGATCGACCTCCATGCGCGGGCCGACGTATTTGAGGCTGTAGTGATCGACCTCGATGGTCTCGCCGGCCTTCATGGAGATCTCTTTGTCGACGCCCCACGAGCGACCCGTGAAGCCGAAGAACATGAGGACGATGCCGACGTGAACGATGTAACCGCCATAGCGGTGCCGAGCCTTGGCCACGAGGTTCACGAGCGCGGCCAAGAAGGGCTCCTTGCCGGCGCGGCGGCGGGCCTGGATGCCTCGGGTGTATTCCTGGATGACGACGGCGATGTTGAAGGCGCACAGGAAGGTGGAGACGAGCGGCAGGACGGTGCCGAGCTTCTGTAGCGCGGTGCCGACGACGCCCTCGTAGATGCGATCGGGCGTGACGAACGGCGGAAAGCGGAGCGCCTTGCCCACGAGGACGTGGAGGATGGCGATCGCGATGCCGAAGCCGACGGGTATGAAAAAGCCTCGCTTGAACATCTGGGGCGATGTCTTTCGCCAGCCCAAAAGCGGCCCCATGCCCATCAGCGCGAAGAGGAAGAGGCCGAGAGGTGGCAGCCACGCGTTGTAGAAAGTGGGCCCGACCGACGACTGCTGGTTCATCAGCCACTCGGAAATGCGGGGGAAGGTGGTCGCCACGAGGATGAAGACCATGATCCCCAAAAGACCCCAATTGTTCGCGAGGAACGCCGCTTCGCGCGAGAGCACCGCCTCGATGCGGCCCTCGCTGCGCATGCGCGGCAAGCGCCACACGACGAGCCCTGCGGAGGCGGCCACGACCATGCCGAGGAACCAGACGAAGTAGATGCCGATGTTCGACTGGGCGAACGAATGCACGCTGGCGATGAGGCCGGAGCGCGTGAGGAAGGTGCCGAAGATGGTGAGAAAAAACGTCGTCAACACGAGCGACACGTTCCAAACCTTGAGCATCCCGCGCCGCTCTTGGATCATCATCGAGTGGACGTAGGCGGTGGCCGTGAGCCACGGCAAGAACGCGGCGTTCTCGACCGGGTCCCAGGCCCAGTATCCGCCCCAACCGAGCTCTTCATAAGCCCACAACATACCAAGGGCGTTGCCGATGGAGAGAAAGAGCCAGGCGAAGAGCATCCAGTTGCGCGACGCGGCGATCCACTCGTTGTCGAGCCGGCCCGTGACGAGCGCTGCCGTGGCGAACGCGAAGGGCACCGAGCACCCGACGAAGCCCGTGTAGAGGCTGGGCGGGTGGATGATCATGTAGAAATTCTGGAGGAGCGGGTTCAGTCCTTCGCCGTCGACGCGCGCGCCGGCGATGCTCGTGGAGAAGGGATTGGCGGCGAAGGTCATGAGCACGCAGAAGAACAGGACGATGACCATCAGCGTGGCGATGACGTAAGGCTGAAGCTCGCGGAACCTACCCCTCATCCAGCGGACGCAGACGCCCGAATAGATGCTGAGGAGAAAGAGCCACCAGAGGAGCGAGCCGTCTTGCCCGCCCCAGAGCGCGGTCAAAAGGTAGGGCGTCGTCATCGAGCGGTCGGAGTAGTGCGCGACGTACTTGATGCGAAAGTCGTGGGTGACGAAGGCGTAGGCCAAGCACAAGATGGCGAGGCCAATCAGCGCCACGGTGCCGTAGGCGCCGAGGCGCGCCGCTTGGAGGAAGCGGGGCTTGCCGCGACCCGCAACGACCGAGACCGCGAATGTATAAGCTGCGGCAATCATCACCGCGTCGAGGACGAGCTTGCCGAAGAGGGGTAGGGATTGCCACATGGGGTTGGGCCTCGTCCAGGGAGGTGCGCGGCCTCGGCCAGAGCTTAGGCTTCATGCGGGGGCGGGGCAACGTTGCTTAGGCGGAACGCAGGCTCGAAACCGGGAGAACTTGCCGGCGAGTCCCTCCGCCGAAGACTCAGGAATCGACGACCGTGCCGAGCTCCTCGCCCATGCACACGCGCCGAATGTTGCCGTGCTCGGTGAGCTTGAACACTCGGATTGGCATTTTGTTGTCGCGGCATAGCGTGACCGCGGTGGAGTCCATCACGCCGATACGATCGGCAAGGAAGCGATCGTAGGTGAGGCGTGAGAACATTTTGGCGTCGTCGTGGCGGAAGGGATCGCGGTCGTAGATGCCGTCGACCTTGGTGGCCTTGAAGAGGGCATCGGCGTGGATTTCCATGGCACGGAGCGCCGCGGCCGTGTCGGTGGAAAAGTAGGGATTGCCCGTCCCCGCCGCGAAGATCACGAGACGCCCCTTTTCGAGGTGGCGGATGGCGCGCCGGCGAATGTAGGGTTCGGCCACCTGGCGGATCTCGAGCGCCGTCATCACCCGGGTGGGCACGTCGTGCTTCTCGAGGGCATCTTGGAGAGCGAGGGCGTTCATGACCGTGCCCAGCATCCCCATATAGTCGCTCTGGGCCCGATCCATTCCCGCGCTGGCGCCTTTTAGGCCGCGAAAGATGTTGCCGCCACCGACGACGATACCAACTTGCACGCCTTCGGCGTGGACCTCGGCGAGCTCGGCCGAGAAGCGCATCAGCGTCTGCGGCTGAATACCGAAGCCCCCCTCCTCTCCGCAAAGTGCTTCGCCGCTCAATTTGAGTACGACGCGCGGGTAACGAAGCTTGGCCTTATTGGGGGCCGGAGGCGGAGGTAGCGAATCGTCCCGGGAGATCACGCCTAGGGAGCTACCAGGGGGGAGGCCCTGCCGCAATCAGGAGAAGGATTTTCTTTGCCAGAGCGCACCATTGCGGCACGCGCCGGGCTGGTCACACGTGTTTCGGAGTAGTATGCCCCGGGCTCCGTGGTGATGACGCTCGATCTTCGAATCAGGCTAAGGGTCCCGTTCGCGGGGCTCTGCAGCGCTTTCCTGGCCCTGGCCCTCGTCGTCGGGTGCAACGAGCGGGCGCTCGAACGCCCCGATCGGCGCGACGGCGGACCCTTGCCCGCGGGCCTAACGGCCGAACAGGCCGCGCGCGTCGTCGCCAAAGTCGGCGAGCGAACGATCACGTTGGGCGACTACGCCGCTACGCTCGAGCGGATGGACCAGTTCGATCGGCTCCGCTACCAGTCGGCCGAGCGCCGCAAAGAGCTGCTCGACGAGATCATCGACGCGGAGCTCCTCGCGCAGGACGCCAAAAAGAAAAAGCTCGACCAGACGCCGGAGACGCAGCAGGCGATCCGCCAAATCCTGCGCGATGCCCTGCTCGCCGAGGCCAAGAAAGGGCTGCCTGCCCCGGCCGACATTCCGGACGAAGAAGTTCGCGCCTACTTCGGGGCTCACCGCGACGATTTTCGCGAGCCCGAGCGCCGGCGCGTCGCCCACATCGTCGTCAAAGACAAAGAGACCGCCACGAAAGTCGTCGCGCTCGCCAAGAAGGCCAGCGCGCGCGAATGGGGCGAGCTCTACGTCAAGCACTCGATCGACGTCCCCAAGAAGGGCTTGCCCGTCGAGCTTTCGGGCGACCTCGGCATCGTCGGTTTGCCCGGCGATGCGCGGGGCGACAACCCGCGTGTCTCCGCCGAAGTTCGGGGGGCGGCGTTCGAAATCCCGAACGCCGGAGAGGTGCTCGGCCGTCCCGTTCAAGACGAAGCGGGTTTCCACGTCGTGCGCCTGGTGGGCAAGACCGACGCGCACGAGCGGACGTTGGCCGACGCCGACCGCTCGATTCGCGTAGCCCTGATGCAGGCGAAGATCGACGAGCGAGAGCGCGCCCTCGAGGCCGAGCTCCGCCGACAGTTCCCAGTCACCATCGACGAGCAGGCGCTCGCCAAAGTGGAGGTCCCCAACGTGCCGGTCACCGCGGGGACGAAACCGGCGCCCGCCGATGGGGGCAAGTGACGGCGGCTCGCAAGCCGCGGCTTCGCCTCTTGCCCGCCCCGGTGAAGCGCGCTGCCTGGATGGGCGAGCTGCGACGCGCCGTCACCACCGTCGCCGAGCTCGAGCGGCGCCTCGTGCTGACGAGCGAGGAACGGGAGGGCGCCCTGCGCGCGGAGGCCGCCGGGCTGCCCATTTCCATTACGCCCTATTATCTTTCGCTCGCCGATAGGCACGATCCGAGCTGTCCCATCCGCCGGCAGTGCGTGCCGCACGCGGACGAAGCGCGCGAGATCGACGGCGATCTCGTCGATCCCTTGGGTGAGAAGGCCCACGAGGTGGCTCCCGATCTCGTCTCTCGCTACCCGGATCGCGCGCTCCTCTTGGTCTCCGATCGGTGCTCGGTGTACTGCCGGTTCTGCACGCGCTCGCGGATGGTCGGTGCGGGCGGGGGAGCGCGCTCGCTCGACTACTTGGCGCCCGCGTTCGCGTGGCTCGAAGCGCACCCGGAGATCAAGGACCTCATCGTGAGCGGGGGTGATCCGCTGGTCATGAGTACGGACCGGCTCGCCCAGCTCTTCACGCGCATCCGCGCCATCTCGAGCATCGAGACCATTCGCCTCGCGACACGCGCCCCCGTCACCATCCCGTCGAGGGTGACGCCCGAGCTCGTGCGCGCGCTGCGTGCCTTTCACCCGATCTGGGTGATGACGCACTTCAATCATCCCCAAGAGCTCACGATGAAAGCCGAGAAGGCGTGCGCGCGGTTCGTCGAAGCCGGCTTTCCGGTGATGAATCAGACGGTGCTCCTGCGTGGAATCAACGACGACGCCAGCACGCTCGCGCGCCTCTTCCGTGGACTCGTGCGGTCGAGGGTGCGACCTTATTACCTGCTTCAGGCGGACCCCGTGCGAGGTACTGGGCACCTGCGAACGCCCATCGAGACGGGCCTTCGCGTCATGGAGGAGCTGCAGGGGCGCCTCTCGGGCATCGCGTTGCCGAAATTCATCGTCGATACGCCGGGCGGTATGGGCAAAGTGCCGCTCTCGCCGAACTTCGTCGTTCACACGAGGCCCGGCCGCACGGTCTTGCGCACGTTCCGAGGCATCGAAGTGGAGTATGTCGACCCATGAGCAGCCCTCCCCCGCGTCCGAAATCCACGCCGCCCGCCGCGAACGGTTCGCCCCTCGCCCGCCTCGACGAAATGAACGCGATCGCGCTCGAAGGCGGCGGGGCGGCGCGCATCGACAAGCAGCATGAGGCCGGCAAGCTCACGGCGCGCGAGCGGATTGACCTCTTGCTCGATCCAGGCACGTTCGTGGAGACCGGCCGTTTCGTCACGCATCGCGCCGTCGACTTCGACATGCAGCACCAAAAGGTGCTCGGCGACGGCGTCATCACCGGCTACGGCTCCGTCGACGGGCGCAAGGTGTTCGTCTTTGCACAAGACTTCACGGTGTTCGGAGGTTCGCTCTCCGGCGCCAACGCCGCCAAGATCTGCCGCGTGATGGACCTCGCCACCGAGGTGGGCGCGCCCATCGTCGGGCTCAACGACTCGGGCGGCGCCCGCATTCAAGAAGGCGTCGAATCGCTCGGCGGCTACGCGGACATCTTTCTTCGCAACACGCTCGCGTCCGGCACCGTTCCCCAGATCAGCGCCGTGCTGGGGCCGTGCGCGGGGGGCGCCGTCTATTCGCCGGCCATCACCGACTTCGTCTTGATGGTCGAAGAGACGAGCTACATGTTCATCACCGGGCCCGACGTCATCCGCACGGTGACGCACGAAGAGGTCACCAAGGAGGCGCTCGGTGGAGCGCTCACGCACGCACAAAAGAGCGGCGTCTGTCATCTCACGGCGCCTGACGATCGCGCATGCCTCGCGGCGGTGCGCGAGCTCCTCTCGTTTCTCCCTTCCAACAACGCCGAAGATCCGCCGGCCAGGCCGCCCTCGGATCCCGTCGATCGCGAGGTCGCCGAGCTCGACACCATGGTTCCGGAGACCTCGAGCAAACCGTACGACATCAAGGGCGTGGTGCGCGCCGCCGTCGACGACGGTCATCTCTTCGAGATTCACGAAAAGTATGCGCCCAACATCGTCGTGGGATTCGCGCGCGTGGGGGGAAAGCCGATCGGTGTGGTGGCCAACCAACCGATGTTCTTGGCGGGGTGCCTCGACATCGACGCGAGCATCAAGGCCGCGCGCTTCGTGCGCTTTTGCGATTGCTTCAACGTCCCGCTCGTCACCTTCGTCGACGTGCCGGGCTTCTTGCCGGGAGTGGGGCAAGAATACGGCGGTATCATCAAGCACGGCGCCAAGCTGCTCTTTGCCTTCGCCGAAGCGACCGTGCCGAAGATTACCGTCATCACGCGCAAAGCCTACGGCGGCGCCTACGACGTGATGGCCTCCAAACACATCCGCGCCGACGTGAACCTAGCCTTCCCCACGGCCGAGATCGCGGTCATGGGCCCCGACGGGGCCGTCAACATCATCTATCGCCGCGAAATCGAGAAAGCGGAAGACGCGCAGGCAGCGCGCGCTCGATTCGTCGACGAATACAAGACGCGCTTCGCCAATCCCTATAAAGCCGCCGAGCTCGGCTTCATCGACGAAGTCATCCATCCACGCATGCTGCGGCGGCGCCTCGGGCAGGCCCTCGAAATGCTGAAAGACAAGCGCCAATCGAACCCGCCCAAGAAGCACGGAAACATCCCGCTGTAAAGCTCTGCTGCCTGGCAGCGATCGGCCGAGGGCCGAGTGGGTGGGAGATTAGTGCCGCGCGGCCGAAGTCCGGGCAGAGAGATCAGGAGGTAAGAGCATAGCAATGCTCGGCGCCGGAGGTGCCGTGGGCGTGGGCCTCCCGAAGGGAGGTGGGCGAAGCCCCCGAAGACAAGAGATAGTGCCGGGCGGCGAAGCCGCCTCCGCGCGTAGCCGCCCGTTTGGCCAAAGTCTGACCAGACTTTGGCCAAACGGCACTAAGGCTTGCCGCAGCGGTTGGGTTGTTTGGCACCGCAAACCAGGACACCATTGCACTTGCCGCAATCGAGCGTGCCGCCGCAGCCGTTGGCGACCGTTCCGCACTTGGCTCCGAGCGCCTCGCAGGTGGCCGGCACGCAGCCGCACTTGTTGGCCGCGCCGCCGCCGCCGCAGCTCTTGGGTGAGGTGCACGTGCCGCAGTGAAGAGTCGCCCCGCAGCCGTCGGGCGCGTCGCCGCAGTTGAAGCCTAGGCCGGCACACGTCTGGGCGACGCATGGTCCTGCGCCACACTGGTTCGGGCCACCGCCACCGCAGCTTCCCGTGGCGCACATGCCGCAGTTCAGCCTGTTGCCGCAGCCGTCGGGAATGGTGCCGCAGTTGGCGCCTTGCGCAGCGCAGGTCGTCGGCGTGCACGCGCATTTGTGCGCCGCGCTGCAAGTGGCCGGCGCCGTACAACCCAAGCAGTCGACTTTGCCCCCGCATCCGTCGTCGACGATGCCGCAGTTGGCGCCTTGCGCAGCGCAGCCCTTCGGCTCGCAGCCGCAGACATTGGCTTCGCCGTTGCCCATGCACGTTTCGGGTGCCGTGCACTTGCCGCAGTCCATCATGCCGCCGCACCCGTCTGCGACGCTGCCGCAGTTCTTGCCGAGCATGAGGCAGGTGTTCGGCTTGCAGCCGCATTGATTGGCCACACCGCCGCCGCCGCACGTTTTCGGCAGAGCGCAGGTGTCGCCGCAGTCGAGAAGCTTGCCGCACCCGTCGGACGCGGCACCACATTCGGCCCCCAGGTCTTGGCACGTCTTGGCGTCGCACGGATTGTCGCCGCAGCGATTGGGCCCGCCGCCGCCGCACTTGGCCGGAGCCGCGCACGTCTTGCAATCGAGCGTGCCGCCGCAGCCGTCGGGGAGCGAGCCGCAGTCGGCGTTGGCCGCGTCGCACGTCAAGCGGGGGCATTCACACTTGTTGGCCGTGCCGTTGCCGGCGCACGTCTTGCCCGGCATCGTGCACTCGCCGCAGTCGACCGTGTGCCCGCAGCCGTCCGACACCTTGCCGCATTCGGCGCCGAGCTCGGGACAGGTGTATGGAATGCAGCCGCAGTTCTTGGAAATACCGCCGCCGCCGCACGTCTCCGGCGCGATGCACCGGCCGCACTGGATGGTGTCGCCGCAGCCGTCCGAGATTTCGCCGCAGCTCGCGCCGAGAT
>DATEMX010000557.1:0-9638 GCA_035275365.1 Polyangiaceae bacterium
GATGCACCGAGCGAGCTCGCTCGAGCGGCGTGGAGAGACAGCCAACGCCAGTCGGGAGCGGCGATGGGCGAGCACCCGGCCCAGGGGACATCGCCGGTGTGGACCGAAACGCTCGAGCCCAAGCGAAGCGGCCTGAAGAAGGTCGGGATCGCGCTCGTGATCGCGGCCATTGTCATTGTGGCCGCGGGCATCGCCGTCCTTTCGTTCGGAAAGGCCGACCCTGCGGCGGCGAGCGGTGCCTCGGCGGTGGTCGCCCAGGCGTCCGCTCCTATTGCCGCCGCTCCAGCGTCGAAAGGCGAGAGCCTGGCGCCGCCTCCGGCGATGCCGAGTCGCGTCGATCCATCACCTGCCGTCGAGCCGGCTCCGCCCGAGACCATCGCGTCTGCCACTCCGGTCGTTCGGCGTTCCGAAGCGGATCGGATCGTCGCTCCGGTACGTCGCCCGAGCCCCACACGACCTACGGCTCCGCGCCCGCCATCGAAATCTCACGACGATCCCACGGAAGGTCGCTTTTAGCGCGCCGGCGCATCGAAGATCGGCATATCAAGACGAGCGCCGCGCGGCTCCAAAAATGAAAAGAACGCCGTGGTAGCGGGCGTTCTTTTCAGCAGCTGTCGAGACCTGTCTTACTTGGCGCAGGTGAAGGGTCCGGGAGCGTCGGACGCAACCCACTTTACGGTAGCCGTGTTGGCTGCGGGGCAAGGTGCGGCGGCGGACGCGCAAGAGTTGAGGCGATGGCTTGGCTTCTTGCTCACGTCATCCGCGAAATCGCCCGAGCCTTCATCGAAATGATAATACGCGACGAGCCCAGCTTCGTCGCCCTTGAGGATCGTCTTCATGTCGCGGAGCGTCTCCGCGGGGGTTCGCGCGACCTTCCAGAGGCGAAGCTCATCCATCTGGCCAGTCCAGCCTGTGCGGTCGCCGGGGGGGAAGGTTTGCGATGCGCCCAGCGTGACGATGCCTTGCGTGAGGGCCAGCGTTGGCATCCCGCCCTGCGTCTTGATCGCCTGCTCGACGCCGTTGACCGTGAAAGTCAGGGTGCCGTGGTTACCCGAGTACGACCATGACAGGTGAAGCCAACCCGTGGACGGCGTCGTGTAGTAGACGCCGTTGGGATCGTTGTTGTCGCTGAAGCCGTTGGTGTACGGACCAAACTCGCCCATGGTGCCGGAATAGCCGCTCATGTCGATGCCGAGGACCTTGTTGTTGCCTCCCTTCGCCAGGCCTGTCTCGATGACCGACTTTTCGGCTGTCCAGCTGGAAATGCCCAAAAATTTCGCCCATAGTTCGACCGTTCGCGGGACGTCGCCGCCCGGAAGGTCGGCGCCCAGGTCGCCAACCAAGAGATCGATCTTGGTGCCGTCGAACGCGACCGAGGTGCCCAACGCCGTGCTGCAGGCCGAGCCGCCTTCCGTCGACGCATCGGGCGCGCCGCCGCCCCCGGAGCCACCAGAGCCTCCCGATCCCCCCGCGCCTCCCTTGCCACCGGCGCCAGTCGCGGTCCCGCCGCTGCCGGCGCTACCCGACGAGGTTGCCCCCGACGAAGTCGACCCGCCTTGGCCACCCGCGCCCGACGTCGTGGTCGTCGGGTCGCCGCCGGCTCCCGTTGAGCCCGAAGTGCCAGAGCCCGAGGTGGTGGGCTTCCCGGTTCCCGTGTCGTCGCTACACCCGTTGAAGGTGGCTGCGGCTCCGACGAGAACCAAAGCCAGGCCGGCCCAAGAGCGATGCGTCCATCGTTGGGTCGAGGTGTCGGACGAATGGGAAATGGCGCGATTCGAGGTCATATTTTCACCGAGTCTCTAGTGTAGCGGGACGAGATGGGAGAGATGGCTCACAAATAGCGAGGCTGCGGTGTAGAGGAGGCGTGCTCCTGTCTGACACCGCCCGCTCGCGCTAAAAATGGATGATACACAGCGATTTGCGATGTGAGCAGCAATAGGCTCCCATCAGCAGTGGCGCGGAATGTCTCATGCGGTCCCGCGCGGTGTCAAGTGAACCCACCCTGTGCGCTATGCGCCATGGCGCCTATGGGCAGCTTGGTGACGGTACGACGACCAGCAACAGCCCCACGATGGTGCAGTTTGGCGGGGCATCCTTCCGAGCCAGCACGGTGGGCCGCGGTCAGCTTTGGACGTGTGCACTCAAAGTCGACGGCACGGTGTGGTGCGCCGGGAACGGCTTGAGTCCGGAAAATGGCATTCCACAGCAGGTCGCGATCACCGTTCCCTAGCCGTCAGATGTCGTAGAGCTCTCCGTACTTCGATCGAAGATACGCCACGTAGGGAACTATCGACAGCGGGGCACCCGTGGCTCGTTGAACGAGCTCCGCCGGCTCGAGTTTGCGGCCGTGGCGATAGATGGCCGCCGTGAGCCAATCGCGAAGTGCGTCGAACCGGCCGTGCTCGAGCTCGCCTGCGATTTGCGGCTTGGCGCGCAGGGCGGCGTCGAAGAACTGCGCGCTCATCAAGTTGCCGAGCGCGTAGCCCTGAAAGGCGCCGCCCACGAAACCGTCGAACCAGTGCACGTCTTGAAGGACGCCGTCGGTGTCGGTTTCGGGGACGATCCCGAAATCGGCGCGGAAGCGCTCGCGCCACGCCTCGGGGAGATCGCGGGTACGCAGCTTTCCCTCGAGGAGCGCGAGCTCGAAGTCGAACCTCAGGATGACGTGCAGGCCGTAGGTCACCTCGTCGGCGTTCGTGCGGATGAGCGAGCGCTCGACCTTGTTGATGGCGCGGTAGAACGTGTCGAGCGAGACGCCGCCGAGCTCGGAGGGGAAGACCCGCTGAAGGTCGGGGTAAAATGCGGTCCAAAAGGAGCGACTTCGGCCGACGAGGTTTTCCCAGAGGCGCGACTGACTCTCGTGCACGCCCGCCGAGGTGCCGTGGCCGAGCGGTGAAGCCTCGAGGCTCGCGTCGATGTTCTGCTCGTAGAGCGCGTGGCCGGCTTCGTGGAGCGTGCTGAAGAGCGCCTCCGAGAGATCGTCGGCGCGCACGCGCGTCGTGATGCGCACGTCGTCGAGGGAGAATTTGGTCATGAACGGGTGGCGCGTCTTGTCTTGCCGCCCTCGCGAAAAGTCGTAGCCGAATTTTTCGGCGAGCATTCGGCCGAAATCGAGCTGCTTCGTCTCGTCGAACGACTTGTGGAGGCAACTGTCGTCGGCGGGCGGCTGACTCGTGATGGCATGGACGATGGGCACGAGCTCGGCCCGGAGCTCGGCGAACAACTTGCTCACGACCGACACGGTCATGCCGGGGTCCGCGAGATCGATGAGGGGATCGGCGACGTGCTCGCTCGGGCCGAAGAACTCGGCGTATCGTCGGCTCAGCTCGATCGTCTTCTCGAGAACGGGGGCGATGCTCGCGAAGTCGTCGGCGGGGCGCGCTTTGGCCCACGCCTCGTAGCTCGCGGCGCGGTGGTTGGAGAATTCGCTGACGAAGGCGGCGGGCACCTTGACGGCCCGCTCGTGATCGATGCGCGTCACCCGCACGAGCGCTGCAGCATCACCTTCTACCGAAGGCTCGAGGGCGCCGATGAGCCGCCCGATCTCAGGATCGGCGATGCGATCGTGCGCCAGGCGATCGAGCGTGGCGAGCTGCCGCCCTCGAGCCGCGCCGCCGCCGGGCGGCATGTACGTCGCTTGATCCCACCGAAGCAGCGAGGCCGCGGATTCGAGGTCGCTGTGCTCGGCGAGAAGCGTCTTCAGCTTGAGGAGGTCGGGATGTTCGCTCATGAGAGGGCCTTGCCTATTCTTCTAGCCGATCGAAATGCTCGAAGGGGTTCTCGATCCATTCTCGCAGCGTTTTGGCCATGTTCGCAGCGTGAACGCCGTCGATGAAACGATGGTCGAACGTCACGCTCACGTTCATGACCTTCGCCACGCCCAGCGCTCCGTCGACGACGACCGGGGCGTCCTTGACGACGCCGGTGGCCAGCAAGATGGGTACACGCGAGTACGCAACCAGGGGTGGGTAGGCCACGTCGAGGCCGAGCGAACCCACGTTGGTGATCATCACGCTGCCGAACGCGTCCCTCGGGACGCCGAGAAGGCGTGGGTTCCAGTTGAGTGTATAGGCGACGAACGCCGAAATGCGCAGCGCCCAATGCATGAAGAACCCCGGCATGCGGTTCATCGTGCGGCGCGTGCGTTCGAGTGTTTCGTCCGTTCGCGTTCGAACGAGGTGCACCGCCGTCTCGAATTCCTGACAGATGTCGGTCAGGTTTTTCTGGTCGACCGCGTGAATCACGAGACCGGAGAGGTCGATGCCACTATGACCATCGTCGGCGATCGCGACCTGAAAGAAGACCCCCACGTCTTGACGCAGATACACTCGGTTCCATCGAAGCAAGGCGTTGGCCTCGGGCGTCTCGCGGAGCGCTTGGGCGGCGGCCTTGGCCACCAAATGGGTGACGGTCGCGCGCTTGCCCGTCTTGGCGCGGAACGCGGCGAGGTAGGCGAGGGCCCGGTCCATCTTGAGCTCGATGGTTCCGTAGACCGACGGGTCGTAGGCGTCGCGCCAGGTTCCGAGCGCAATCTTGCGGAACATCGAGAGGTTGCGCTTTCGAACGAGTTTCAGGTTCATGCCGCGTTGCGAAACCCCACCCTTCAAGTATGTCTCAGGACCCCATGACGCCGCCGCTGCAATCTGCCGCTCGCGATCCCGATTTCATCGAGGTTTTGGGATCGAAGGAGCACAACCTCAACGTCGATCGGCTCGAGGTGCCCAAGCGCAAGCTCGTCGTCTTCACGGGGGTGAGCGGTTCGGGCAAATCGAGTCTCGCCTTCGATACACTCTACGCCGAAGGCCAGCGGCGCTACGTCGAAACGTTGAGCGCTTACGCCCGGCAGTTCTTGGGTCAGCTCGAGCGGCCGCGGGTCGACCACCTGCGCGGCCTCTCGCCGACCATCGCCATCGAGCAGAAGAGCGCGTCCGGCAATCCCCGCTCGACCGTGGGCACCATCACCGAGGTCTACGACTACTTGCGCGTGCTCTACGCCAAGCTCGGCAAGCAGCACTGCCACCTCTGCGGCAAGCTCGTGAAATCGCAGACCTCCGAAGAGATCGCCGAAGAGGTGCTGAAGCTGCCGGCGGGCACACCGGTCACGCTGCTGGCGCCCCTCGTCGTGCACCGCAAGGGTGAGTTTCGCGAGCTCTTCGACGACCTCAAGTCGCGGGGATTTTTGCGGGTCATTGTCGACGGCAAGCTCCACAGCCTCGACGAGCCGCCGACGCTCAGCAAAAAACTCAAGCACGACATCTCGCTCGTGGCCGATCGCGTGTCGGTCAAGGCCTCCGACCGAGCGCGCCTCGCCGAGGCCATCGAGCTGGCGCTCCGCGAAGGCGCCGGCGATCTGCGGGTCGCGCTCGCTTCGGGCAAAGAGCTTTCTTTCAGCGAGAAGCGGTCGTGCTGCGGGCAGAGCTTTCCCGAGCTGTCGCCGCAGAGCTTCTCGTTCAACAGCCCGCTCGGCATGTGCCAGGGATGCAACGGTCTCGGCTCCAAGCAAGAGGTCGACGAGGGCCTCGTCGTTCCCGACGCGAGCCTCACGATTCGCGGCGGCGCCATCGCTCCCTGGGCGTCGGCCATGGCGCGCGGCGAGGGCTGGGTGTTCCGCATCGCCGACGCCGTCGCCAAGGCGTGCAAGGTCGATCTCGACACGCCGTGGAAGAAGCTCGGCAAGCAGAAGCAATCGATGGTGCTCTACGGCCTCGGCGGCCGGAAAATATCGGTGCAATGGGGCAAGGAAGGCTCGGAGAACCACGGCACCTGGGGCATGAAGTACCAGGGGGTCATTCCGAGTTTGATGCGCCGGTTCCAGCAGGCGAGCTCCGATGCGGCGCGCGACGGCTACCGCAAATTCATGAGCGAGCAGCCCTGCGAGAACTGCGCAGAGAAGCGCCTGCGCCCGGAGACCCTCGCGGTGAAGACGTTCGGCAAAGGGATCGCCGAGGTCACATCGATGACCGTGCGCGAGTGCCACGACCACATGACCCACGTGGTCCTCTCCGCGCAAGAGAAGCGCATCGCGGAAGGGGCCCTCGGGGAGATCAGGAGCCGCCTCTTCTTTCTGCTCAACGTGGGGCTCGAGTACCTCACGCTCGAGCGGTCGGGACCCACCCTGAGCGGGGGCGAGGCGCAGCGTATTCGACTCGCGAGCCAGCTCGGCAGCGAGCTCTCGGGCGTCATCTACGTGCTCGACGAACCGAGCATCGGGCTGCATCAGCGAGACAACCAGCGCCTCATCGCGACCTTGCGGCGGCTGCGCGATCTCGGCAATACCGTCCTTGTCGTCGAGCACGACGAAGAGACGATTCGCGCCGCCGATCACGTCGTCGACTTTGGTCCGGGCGCCGGCCATCTCGGCGGTCAGGTGATGTTCAGCGGCACCCCGGAGGATCTCGCCCTTCATCCCACGAGCCTTACGGGGGCGTATCTCTCGGGCCGATCGCAGATCCCGGTGCCGACCGCGGAGAGCCGCAAGAAGCCCGAGCGGTCGATTGTGATCAAGGGTGCGTCGGAAAATAACTTGAAGAACATCGACGTGCGCTTTCCGCTCGGCGTGCTCACGGCCATCACCGGCGTGAGCGGGGCCGGCAAGAGCTCGCTCGTCAACGGCATCCTCTTGCCCGCGCTAGGTCGCCAGCTCCATCGAAGCTCCGAGCCCGTCGGCAAACACAAGGGCATCGAAGGGCTTGGCTACCTCGACAAGGTCATCGCCATCGACCAAAAGCCGATCGGGCGGACGCCGCGCTCGAACCCGGGCACCTACACCAAGGCATTCGACGCCATCCGCGAGGTGTTCGCGCAAATGCCCGACGCCCGCACGCGCGGCTACGAAGCGGGGCGCTTCAGCTTCAACGTCAAAGGTGGGCGCTGTGAAGCGTGCAGCGGCGACGGCGTCGTGAAGGTGGAGATGCATTTTTTGGCCGACGTCTACGTTCCTTGCGAGGTGTGCGGCGGCAAGCGCTACAACGCGGCCACGCTAGCGGTGCGCTTCAAGAACAAGAACATCGCCGAGATCCTCGATTCGAGCGTCGACGAGTGCGCGGGGCTCTTCCAGCACCACGCGTCGCTCCACCGCATCCTCGAGACCTTGCAAGAGGTCGGCCTCGGGTACATGAAAATCGGGCAAACGGCCACGACGATGAGCGGCGGCGAAGCTCAGCGCGTCAAGCTCTCGCGCGAGCTCGGCAAGAGCCAAACGGGGCGAACCCTCTACGTGCTCGACGAGCCTACGACGGGCCTTCATTTCGACGACATCCGCAAGCTCCTCATTGTCTTGCGGAGGCTCGTCGACGTCGGTAACACGGTCATCGTGATCGAACACAACCTCGACGTCATCAAGTGCGCCGACTACATCATCGATCTCGGCCCCGAAGGCGGAGGCGGCGGCGGGCGCGTGATCGCCGAAGGAACGCCGGAAGAGGTGGCGCAGGTCGCGAGCTCCTACACGGGGCAGTTCCTGGCGCCGCTCCTCGGGCCGCCAGCGACGCCGAAGCGAAAGGCCGCGCGGAATTCGGCGACGGTCACCGCTTGATCGCGACGACGATCGCTTCGGTCGATGCCGTTCCCATCGACGTCCCTCTTACCGAGCCGTTTGCCATTGCGCAGGGCGCGCCGAGCCTCGCCGCCAACGTCCTCGTGACCGTCACGCTCGCCGACGGTACCGTGGGCCTCGGTGAAGCGGCGCCTTTCACGGCCGTCAGCGGGGAGACGCAGGCCAAAAGCCTCGCCGCGGCGCGCGGGGCGTCTTGGCTCGTGGGCCGCGACGCCCGCACCTATCGCTCGATTGCGGCGGAGCTCGCCGAGGCGCTGGGCGCGGAAAAGGCGGCAGCGTGCGCGCTGGAGACGGCCGTCATCGATGCCTTCGCGCGGCATCACGGCGTTCCCCTGTGGAGCTTCTTCGGGGGAGCAGGGACCGAGCTCGACACCGACATGACGATCACGGCGGGTGACGCCGCGCATGCGGCACGCGCCGCCGAGCAGATCCTCGGGCGCGGCATCGATACCATCAAGGTGAAGATCGGAGCGCGCTCTCCGGCCGAAGACGCGGCGCGCCTCGACGCCGTACGGCGAGCGGCGCCGCGCGCGCGGCTCATCGTCGACGCCAACGGGGCCTATTCGGTCGACGAAGCGCGGCGGTTTCTCGCCGAGCTCGACGCGCTGAACATCGCGATCGCGCTCTTCGAGCAACCCGTGGCGCCGGGCGAGTGGCTCGCGTTCATGAAAGATCGAACGCCGTCGTCCGTGCTCATGTGCGCCGACGAATCGGCGCGCTCGTCTGCCGATCTCCTTCGCTTGGTCGCGGCTGGTGCGGTCGACGCCGTCAATCTCAAGCCGATGAAGACGGGTGTGCTCGAGGCGATCGCCATGTGGCACGTTGCCAGAGCGGCTGGTATCGCCATGATGATCGGCGGCATGGTGGAGACTTGTTTGGCCATGAGCTTGTCGGCGCACCTCGCGGCCGGCCTCGGCGGCTTTGCTTTTGTCGATCTCGATACACCGATGTTCGTGAAGGAGCACCCTTTCGCGGGTGGGTTCGAACAGATCGGCAAGCGGCTCAGCGTGGCGCACGTCGAAGCCGGGCACGGCGTTTCCCTGCGCGCGGGCTGAGCGCCGCGAGCATCGGGGCTTTGCCCTGTGCTAGGTTGGTCGCGCAGAGCCAAAATAGGCGACCTTGGCCCTGTGCTAGGCTCGTGGCTCACCTCGGTGCCCCATGGCGGATCCTGCCAAGCGTCGCGCGACTTACGAAGACCTGCTCGCCGTTCCCCGGCCGCTTTTGGCCGAGATCATTCACGGCGAGCTGGTCACCCATCCGCGCCCCGCGACGCTGCACGCGCTCGCCGCATCGACCCTGACCGCAGAAGTCGTCGGGGCCTTTCAGCGCGGTCGGGGGGGGCCTGGCGGGTGGTTCATCGTCGCGGAGCCGGAGATCCACCTCGGGGCGGATATCTTGGTTCCAGATTTGGGAGGCTGGCGACGCGAGCGAATGCCGCAATATCCCGATACGGCGGCCTTTCAACTCGCGCCCGACTGGGCGTGCGAAGTGTTGTCACCGTCGACCCGCTCGTGGGACGTGACGGAGAAGCGAGCCATCTACGCGCGCGAAGAGGTTCGCCACCTCTGGTTCGTCGATCCGAGGGCCCGGACGCTCGAGGTGTTCCGCCTCGAACCACAAGGTTGGGTCGTGGCGGGATCGTGGCGTGACGATGCCCGGGTCCGGGCCGAGCCGTTCGATGCGATCGAACTCGAGCTCGGCGCGCTCTGGTCGGGCTGACGTCACCCCCCGCCCTCGCAGGCACCAAGCTAGGAGCGCGCGGCGAAAATTTGGCTTCGGATTCGAGAGCGTCGAGACCTGGTTGATCGGCGCCGGAGACGCCGTGGGGGTGGGGCCGGGTGGGTCCTCCGTCCGTGGAGAACTAGTGTCGTGTGGCCAAGGGCCATCGGTTTCGAGCGGTCGATTCCAATTTGGTATGGCAAGTGCGAGGTGACGCTCGCCGAGGGCTCTCGGCGTCGAAGGTTCGAGGTGGCGCTCGAAAAGTCGGGCCCCGACTTTGGCCAAAGCGGTGCCGCGCACCCGAAGTCCGACCCAGTTTGGCGGGGAGATCGTCGGTGCCGGAGCAAAGGGAGTGCCAGGCGGC
>DATEMX010000558.1:0-5292 GCA_035275365.1 Polyangiaceae bacterium
CTCGTGGCCGAAGACGCAGGCGGGCGCCTCGCTGCCGTCGACCTGCGCGAGGTTCGCGGCCCGCGGGCCCGCGTGCTGGTCACGTTGGTGCTGAACGGAGGAGGTGCGCCGAAGGGCGAGCTCGAGTGCGCCGGCGCGGCGGTCTCACGACTGTCGGCCGACATCGCGGGGGTCGCCGTCAACTACCGGAACGAGCGTTCTCCGCAGGTGCTCGGGGCGACGACACGCGTACTCTCTGGCACCGGCCGAGTGCGTGACGATCTGGGCCCGGCCTACCAACTCGCGTCCCACGGCTCCTTTGTTCAGGCCCATCGCTCGCAAGCCGCTCACATCCGCGCGATCATCGCCAACCGATTGGCGGAGACGGCACCTGTGCTCGCGACGACCAAGATCCTCGACGTTTACGGCGGCTCGGGAGCGCTCTCCTTGCCGCTGGCGCACGCAGGCGCGAGCGTGACACTCGTCGAGTCGTTCGGGGCCGCGGCCGACAGCGCGAGAGCGGCTGCGCGCGAGCAAAACCTCGAGCGCTTCGTCGTCGTCCCAGGCGACGCGGCACGCGTCCTTCGCGATCTTGGCGACCGAACGTTCGACCTCGTCATCACCAACCCGCCACGACGAGGAATGGTTCCGCCCGTCCGCGAGGCGATCGCGGGCTTGAAGCCGCGAGCGATTGCCTACGTGTCGTGCGATCCCGAAACGCTGGCCCGCGACCTCGAACACTTCGGTCGTCTGGGCTATGCGGCCGATGGGCTCGAGCCCGTCGACATGATTCCACTGACCGATCAAGTCGAGACCGTGGCTTGGCTCGTGAAGAGCGACGTTGCCGCACCGCGAACCGTCTTCGAGAACGACGACATTTGCATCGTCGACAAACCCGCACACGAAGCCGCCACGCACCCAGCACGAAACCAGGAAGAGCTCGTCTGGTCGGTTCCATCGGTGACGAGCGGACTCGCCGTCTTCGCCAAGGGGCACAAGCGCGTCGCGATGGTCCGTGCGTCGCTCGACGCCCCGGACACGCGCAAAACGCACGTCGTCTTGGCGCGCGGCATCACGCCGGGGCATGGCGCGATCGCCGGGCGAACGCGCTACCAGCGCATCGCGGTCGTGGCCGGACAATCGCTTCTTCGAGTCACGGTACCGGGCGAGCAGAAGTTCAAGATCCTGGAAGATCTGGCGCGCGTCGGCCACGCTGTCATCGGCGACGCCCTCTTCGGCCACCCCCCGACCAACCGGCACTTCGAGGAGAAATACATTCTCGATCGCCCTTTCCTTCACTGCGCCCGCCTCGAGTTTTTTTGGAGAGAGTCGTTGTCCGTGACTAGCCCTCTCCCCGGTCAGCTCGCGACTGTCCTGATCCGGGCCGGCTACTTGCCCTCGAAGTGGCCAAACGAGTGGTGATAGGCTTCCCGGTTAGAGCTCCGCCACCATGACGCTACCCACGTCACCCGACGAACGACCGCGGGTCCTCGTCGTCGATGATGAAAAATTCATCCGCGAGATCCTCGCCGAATTCCTCGGAATGGAGGGCTATGTGGTACGAACCGCGGAGGACGGCTCGAGCGCCCTCACCGAGCTCGGTCGATCGCACTACGACCTCGTCATCAGCGACCTCAAGATGCCGCGCATGGGCGGCATGGAGCTCCTCGAGGCGATGGGCAAGGTCGCGCCCAACGCGCTCACCGTCATCATGACCGGGTTCGGCACCGTGGAGACGGCCATCGACGCGATGAAGCGTGGAGCCTACGACTACGTCTTGAAGCCGTTCAAGGTGGAAGAGGTCACCATGATCGTCCAGCGCGGGCTGGAGAAGCAGCGGCTCTCGGCCGAAAATTTGCGCCTCAAAGAAGCGCTCGGCCTCTACAAGGTGAGCGAAGCCATCGCCGGCAGTTTGTCGCTCGACGAAGTGTTGAGCACTGTCGCCGAGAGCGCTCTCAGCGAGATGCACGCCGACCTCGTGTCGACGTGGCTCGACGACGGTGAGGGTCACTTCTTCGAGCGCCAACACATCGTCAACTCCGCCCTCAAGGTGCCGGCGATCATCCCCAGCCTGAACCCCGACGCGCTGGTGGCGCACTTCAAGGCCGACCCCATGTTGGTCGAGCAAGGCGTGCGCGGGGCGCGGTTCTTCGGGGGAGTCGTGGAGCCGGTGCTGCAGTCGTTCACCGCCATTCCGCTGCGTATGAAGCAACGGGTCTTCGGGTGGATCGCCGCCGCGTCGGTGACGCCGGGCAAACGCTTCGACGAAGGGCAGCGCAAGCTCCTCAGCATCGTCGCGTCGCGCGCCGCGGCCGCCATCGAGAACGCGCGCCTCTACCAAGACCTCCGCGCTACTTTTCAGCAGACGATCGAAGGGCTCGCCAAGGCCATCGACAAGATGGACCGCTATACCTCGGGGCACTCCGACCGCGTGGCGATGTACGCCACCTACCTGGCGACTCGCCTGGGATTCTCGGCGGAGGACGTCGAAATCGTGCGGCAGAGCGCGCTCATGCACGACATCGGCAAGATCGGATGCGTGCTCAACCTGAACAAACCTGGCAAGCTCTCCGCGCAAGAGTACGAGATCTTCAAGAAGCATCCCGGCTTCGGGCGCGACATTTTGGACCCCATCAAGTTTCTTCACCCGCTGATCCCCGGCGTTCATCTGCACCACGAGCGATGGGACGGCCGCGGCTATCCGCTCGGCCTCAAGGGCAACGACGTGCCCATCATGGCGCGCATCATCGCCGTAGCCGACACCTACGACGCGATGACCAGCGACCGGGCGTACCGCCGCGCGCTCCCGCACGAGATCGCCACGACGGAGATCGATCGCTGCGCCGGCTCGCAGTTCGACCCCTCGGTGTCGGGCGAGTTCAACGCGGGCATCGAAGAGTTTCGCGACGCGCGGCGCGACAAGGGCGAGCCCGTCCCGGAATAGCGACGACGCATGACGAACGAAGAGCACGGGAACGAAAGCGTTCGCCGTTCGGTCCGCGCCGTTTGGCTCGGCCGCCGCCGCTACGAAAGCGTCCACGGTTTCATGCAGAGGGTCGCCGAGGCGCGACATCGAAAGCGCGCGGGCGACACGCTGCTCTTGCTCGAGCACGATCCTGTCATCACCCTCGGCCGCGCCGCCAAGAAAGGCAACGTCCTTTTGGACCCGGCCGCTCGCGCGTCGATGGGTGTCGACTTCGCCGAAACGGGTCGAGGCGGCGACGTGACCTACCACGGCCCGGGGCAGCTCGTGGTCTACCCCATCGTCGATCTCAAACCCGAGCGCTGTGACGTGAGAAAATACGTGGGCGATCTCGCGGAGGTCATGAAGCGGGTCGTTCTCTGTTACGGGATCGACGCCGGCCTCGTGGCGGGCAAGATCGGAACCTGGGTCGATCGCGCGTCGGTAGGCCGTTGGCCAGGCGACGCCGAGGCGAAGGACGCCGCCAAGATTGGCGCTATCGGGGTCAGGATCTCTCGCTGGATCACGATGCACGGCTTCGCGCTCAACGTCGCCACCGATCTCTCGGGCTTCGAGCTCATCGTGCCGTGCGGCATTCCCGACTTCGGCGTGACGTCGGTAGCCGCCCTCACTGGCAAGAGCCCCAGCGTGGAGTTCGTTGCGCGAGAGGCGGCCGCCATCTTCGGCGATGTCTTCGGCGCCGACGTGAGCGAGGTCACGAGCGCCGAGGAAAGCGAGCTCACGATCGCGGCCCTCGGCCTCGGCGACGACGAGGCGCGTTAGAACCTATTGGCTCGACTTGCGCTCGTGCGCGCCCGTCTCCAGCATGCGCGCGTACATCTGCGCGCTCTTGTTGTCGGGGTCGATGGCGATCACCCCGCGCCACTCGTCGAGGGCGGCCGCCGAATCGCCGAGCGAGAACAGCGTGACGCCGAGCAGTACGCGCGCCTGAACGTACTTGGGGTTGGCGTTCTTCGCGGCTTCGTACTGCTCGCGAGCATGCACGAGGTCGCCGGCGTCGCGGTAGAGGTTGCCGAGGCGCGTTCGAAGATCGGCGAACGACGGACAGAGCTGCACGGCCTTCAAGTACTGCTCGATGGCTTCGTGCGCGATCCCGGCTTCGGCGTACGCTTGCCCCAGATCGGCGTGCATGTTGGCAATCTTTCCGCGCGCGAACGGATCGATTTGCACGGGGCCGGCGTTGCCGAGCTTGCGCACCTTGGAGTGGATCTGTCGGGCGGCATCGTAGCGGCCCAGATCGTTGTAAGTGACGGCTAGGTTGAGCAACGCTTCGGTGTAGGTCGAGTTGAGCGCCACGGCGCGCTCGAAATAGCGAGCGGCCGCCTGCAGATCGCCGCGCGAATGCGCGATGATCCCGAGCATGTCGAAGACGTCGGCATAGCCGTCGGTGTGATCGGTGACCTCGCGCAGGAGGTAGTCCGCCTTGTCGAACTCGCGCTTTTGATAGTGTTCTCGGCCCCGGGCCAGCAGCTCTTTGATGCGCTCGTCCATGGTCGACTACCATAACGCCAATCGGCAATTCTCGCGACTCTCGTGTAGCGACGGCGTGGGCCGCGCTTGCTAGCGCGATTCCGTGCGTGGTAGGCCCTTCTCATCGTGGCCGACCCCGGTGCAGGAAGCGATTCCGACGCGGAACGTCTCGACACCGAGAATAATCCGTCGGAGAGCAGCGCGGTGAGGCCGCGCACCCCGTCGATCCCCGTCATCGACGTCGTCCTCGACCCCACGGCAAAGAGCCGGCGTGCCGACTCCACCTTACATGCCTCGACATCCCCCGCGCGATTGGCCGTCTACGGGACGTTGGGCGGGCTTCTTGCGATGACGGCGCTCTTTTCGATCCTCATCGCCGCGGACGCGAATCGATCGAAGCCGTTCTCGATCGGAATCGGCCCGCGCGAATCGGCCGAGCCCGCGGCGAGCACGCCGGTTTCGCCTTCGTCGGCGGCGCCAGGCGCTACGAACGCGCCGGCCGCTTCGCCCGCCATCCCTCCCTCCGCGCCCACCCCCGGGCCTTGGCGCATCCAAGATTCGCCATCGTCGCCCGACGTGAAATTCGTCGAGGGAACAATGGACGGCAAGAGCTTCATCGAGGCGTTGAACGGCGGCGTGCCACGGGCGCAGGTGTACCGCATTCTTGCGGCGTTCAAGGGCGTTCGCAATTTCGACAAATCGAAGCGCCACGATTCCTTCATCGCGATGCTCGATGCGCGAACCCGCCGCGTGAAAGCGTTCGAATATCAGGCAGGGCTGACCGACATTTACCAGGCTCGCGAACAGCCCGACGGAACACTCTCCGCCGAGAAGCTCGACCTTCACCTCGAGAAAAAGCG
>DATEMX010000559.1:0-2761 GCA_035275365.1 Polyangiaceae bacterium
CTTGCGCGCCAAGATCTTGCGTGCCAAGCACGACGACGCCCGAGCGCGCGAGGAGCTCGTCGGAATGGTGAGAGCCGGGAGCGACGGCTACGCGGTGCGCATCATGCTTGCCGACCTCGCGGCCGACGCGAAGAATGCTGCCGGCGCGCGCTTCGAGTTCTCGATCGCCCACGAGTTCGATCCGACCATGGCCGAACCGCTCCAAGCGCTCTACGACCTCGACCACCGCGAAAAGCGGGAGACCGAGGCGCTCGGGTGGCTCCGCAAGATCGCCCGGCTCGATCAGCATGACCGAAAGACATATCGACTGCTCCTCGAGGGCCTAGTGGCGACTAATGAGTATGCGGAAGCTAAAGCTGTCGGCGAAGCTGCCATGTTCGTCGACGTGGAAAACCATGTCGTGCATCGGCTCTATGCCACCGCGCTCTCGCAAACGGGCGATCACGTCAAGGCGGCGTTCGAGCTCGAGTCGGCCCTGCTCTGCAACCCGCCGCCTCCCGAAGCGGCGACTCTCCACGCTCGCCTGGCCGCGGAAAACATCGCCCTCGGTAACCACGCGAAGGCCAAGGCCGAACGAGCGGAGGCGCTCCGCCTCGATCCCGGCAGCGCCGAAGCCAAAGCTCTCAAGCTCCCCTGAGGCCCGCCGTTGTCCTCGTAGCACGGCCACTCGATCGCGCCGCGACCTGGGATGCCTCCACGACGTCTGCTCTCATCGGTTGAAGATTTTTCAGCTCGAGCTGCGGAATCAAGAGCCGATTTGTCGGAAACTTCCCACTATATTGGACAGAAGCCCCCATTTCTTTGCGGGCCGGGTCCAGCTCACGGCGGCTTCACGAACTGCATCGCTCACCAGTCCGCCCCTTTGGTCACACCCCACCCCCCCCATGGCACAGCGATGACGGCTGCCGGAGCGGCTTCGTCGATGAGGAGTTCACGGAAACGATGAAACGATCGCTTCAAACGTCCGCTTGGCTCAGCTTCTTGCTCGTCGGAGCCTGTGGAGGCGGAGCTGAACTCCCCGTCGATCCCGGCACTGGCGGAGGCACGGGCGCCCCGGACGCCGGCCCCGCCATAGACAACTACACGCCGCCGATCATCATCGGTGAGTCGCCCGAGGCGTCGGACCCGTGCTCGGCCGGCGGATGCGATGCGGGCCCCAAGATTCTGCCCGTCTGCGGCGACGGCATCGTGAACCAGACCGACGAGGTCTGTGACGACGGCAACAATGACTCGGGTGATGGTTGCACGGGCAACTGTGCGCAGGTCGAGGCGAATTTCGCCTGCCCCACCCCCGGAGCCAAGTGCGTTTCGACCGTCAAATGCGGCGACGGCAAGATCGCCGCCGGTGTCGAGACCTGTGACGACAGCAACGCTACCCCCGGTGATGGGTGCGACGCTTCGTGTAAACTCGAAGACGGTTGGGAATGCGAGGTCCCCGGCGAGCTCTGCACCAGCCGATGCGGCGACGGCAAGATCGTGGGCGACGAAGAGTGCGAATTCTATGGCGGGGCAACGCCGACCGCGGGCGGTGGCTGCGCCGTCGATTGCCGCCTCGAAGTGGGGTGGGATTGCAGCGCCACTGCGAAGACCTGCGCGAAGACCGTCTGCGGAAACAAAGTCGTCGAGCGCGGCGAGAGCTGCGACGACACCGCGGTGGGGGGCATCGATACGCCCTTCGACGGCTGCTACAAGTGCGTCGCCGAGCCTAGGTGCGCGGGCGGGGAGTGCATGGCCGTGTGCGGCGACGGCAAGCGCTACAATAGCGAAGCCTGCGACGACGGCAATATTCGCGACGGCGACGGCTGCTCCAAGGACTGCAAGGTCGAGGAGGGGTACAAGTGCAACGACGTCGCACCTCCCGCCGCTGACAAGATCGCGCTTCCGGCGATCTTCCGCGATTTCCAGGGAACCCTCAGGAACGACGCGCGAAGGGCCCAGACGCTCCGGGACGCCCGCACGGCCGCCGGGGTTACACTGCATCCCGACTTCAACTCGTTCTACGGCAACGGCACGATGGGGGTCGTCGAGCAGAAGCTCGGCGCCGACCGCCTGCCGGTCTACGTCGTTACCAACAATCCGGGCGAGAGAATCCCGAACTTCACTGGCAAGGCAAATTTCGACAAATGGTTCCGCGACGATCCCGCGACGAACCGCATGGTCGCCGGGACCATCGATCTCACGAAGAGCGGCGCCTTCTACGCGTTCGACAGCCGAACGACGGGCGACTTCTTCGGACCCGTCGATAACAAGGGGTTCGTTCCCACCCTCGATGCTCACGCGTCGTGCGAAAACCACAACTTCTCGTTCACGACGCAAACCGGCTTCTGGTTCGAATACGGCGGCGGTGAGCAGTTCGACTTCTCCGGCGACGACGACGTATGGGTCTTCGTCAACGACCAGCTCGTCATCGACCTCGGCGGCTTGCACTCGCGCAGGGTGTCGGGCTTCACGCTCGACGCAACGAGCGGAGTGGCGCACGTGACGAGCGACCTCTTCACGGGCATAAGAGACATCGACGCGAAGCTCAAGATCGGCAGCGTGTACTCGGTGGCGATGTTCCACGCCGAGCGCCAAGAGTGCGAGTCGAACTTCAAGCTCACCCTCAAAGACTTCAACAAGCCGAAGAGCTCGTGCGGTCCCGTGTGCGGCGACGGCGTCGTGACGCGCGGCGAAGTTTGCGACGACGGCCCCGACGGCAACACCGGCGAGTACGGTAAATGCATGCCGGGTTGCAAGGCGCGCGGGCCTTATTGCGGCGACG
>DATEMX010000560.1:0-8491 GCA_035275365.1 Polyangiaceae bacterium
TCGGGCGGATCGGGGGTCGGCGACGGCTTGGCGTTGCTCGTCGAAGCGCGCCGAGCGCCTTGGGGCGCCGACTTGCCGTGGCTCGTTCTGACGCGTCGGCAAGCGCGCGAAGACGCGCAGCGCAGTTTCGAGCTCGGGGCGATCGACTACGTGATCAAGCCGGCGGTGACTGAAGTGCTGGTGGCCAAGCTCAAGAAGGCGGTCGAGAAGCGCGCGACGACCGCGACGGCGCGGGGCGTTTCCGGCTCACTGGCCGAAATGGCACCGCCCGATCTCGTGCAAATCCTCTGGCACGGCCGAAAGTCGGGAGCTTTGCGGATTCGGCGAGGACACGAAAACGGCGAAGTGCACTTCACCGAGGGGATGGTGGTGAACGCCATGTGGGGAAAACTACGTGGCGAAGAAGCCTTTTACGCGATGTTGCGGGTCAACGATGGAGAATTTGCGCTCGATCCGAATTTCCGCGCCGACGACGTCGTGATCACCGCTTCGCCGGAATCGCTCTTGCTCGAGGGGATGAGACGGCTCGACGAAGGCTGAAACGCCATGCTAAAAATATAGAACCATAGCGCCACATCTCCGTTCCCGAAATGCAATCACCGCTCCTCGGCTTCAATAACAACGTCAAGCACCGGGGGCGGCTATTCCATATTCAGACGGAAGACTCCGGCATCCGTCACCCTCACGTCATCACCCACCTGTTCATGGACGGGGGGCGCATCCTGAAGACGATCAAGACATCGTACGCCGAGCACGTCGGTAGCGATCGATTGTCCGAGCGGGTGCGAGACTTGATGAAGGATCAGCACAAGACGATGTTCATCGCGCTCCGCGACGGACAGTTCGATCACGTGTTCGACGGCGACGACGCGCCGCCGCCCATGGTCGGGGGGCCCGCGTCGCTTCTGCCGAACCAGTTTCAACCGACGCCGTCGCGCCCGCCATCGGCGCAGGTGATGGCGCCCAAGCTGACGATGCCCAACCGCGCTCCGAGCGACGGCGCTGCCAGCGTGGCGCCCGTGGTACCGGTCGCGCCGATGGCGCCGGTAGCGAGACCTCTGCAAAGACGCGAGGCGCCGGAGCTATTTGGAAACCAAGCGGAGGACGCGACGGCCGTCGTTGCCGACGACACCTCGCAGGGGGCCGCAGCGCTGAAGAAGGCGGAGCCACGCGAGAAGCCGGGGTCCGGTCGCTATGTAGCTTCGAGGCCGGCGGCCGTTTTCGCCAGCGGGCGCCACCCGGAAGCGGGAGGCTCTATTTTCGGCGACGATCTCATCAGCGAAAAGTCGCTCGACGAGGTGATCTTGAGCTACCTCTCCGAGGATCTCGAAACCTCTACCTCGAAAAAGTAGACATCGGAACGCCGCTACGGGCAAGCGGCTATTGCTGCTGGCGCACCCACGCGAGCGCGTCTTTCATCCACGCATCCATGTCGAACGCGAACTGGTGGCCGACCGGGCCGAGGCTCGAAAATTTGGCTTCGAAGCCGGCTCGCGCGAGTCGCCGGGCGGTCCTTTGCATCGTGGGGCGCGCGCCGTCGAAGTCGCCCGCGGCGAGGAGGACGCGACGAATGCCGGCGCGGCGGAGTGCGCGCGCGTCGGGCTCGACCGAGGCTCCGATGAGGATGAGGTTCGACCACGGCCCGGCGCCGCGGTTGACCACGTCGAGCGCGAGGTAGGCGCCCTGCGAGAAACCGATGAGGGTCGCGTCGCGATCGGTCTCGGCTGCCAGGCCGAACTCGGTGCTGATCGCTTCGAAGCTCGCGTCGATGAGGGCGCGTTTGACCTCGGGCGATCCGCGCCAGATGGCCCCGCCGTTGTTGCAACTCCCGTTGGCGCGAGGGCAAACGAGAAAGCCGGCGCTCGTGGCTGCCGACTGGAACGCGCTGCACTCGTTCTCCGGCGTGTCGCACATGCCGTGCAGCATGGCGATGACGGGCTTGCGCTCGCCGTTCGCGAGCGCGGGCGCGTACACGAGGACGGGACGCTCCTCGGGTCCGACGCGTAGCCACCGCGCGGAGGGCGTACCCGGCAGAGCGGAGGGCGCAAGATCGACGGGCGCCGCTGCTGCTGGCGCTTCGGGCGCTGGAGCGAGTTGGCTCGTATCGGCTGTGGCAAGGCCTCCAATCGCCAGCGCGGCGAAGATCGTGTTGCCCGGAGGCGGTGGCAATGAACAGGAAAAAAAACGCATGCGTGTCCTCTACGCTCGAGGAGACGAGCGTTCGCTCGAGGCGGCGGCGATCGCGGAAGCTCGCCTGGCCGCTACGTTCTATGGACATGTCGCTCTAGCTGGCCAAGTGTGACCAACGATCTGAATGGCCCTGCCTAGGATTCCAGTCATCGCCAAGCCGCTAAGGGGATTGGGTGGGGATGCTGACCTGAAGCTTGGTAGGAAACGAACAAAGGCTGAAGCTATGCCGAAGGTGCGGGGCCTCGACCGCTCAGCGCTACCTGGCAGAAGTCCACCACGAGAAAACCAACCCCCTTTGGCGGCTTGGTGGCTTGGCGTGTTGGCGGCCTCTGGGATCAGGCGCCTTTTTCTTCGGCCTTTTGCATCGTTTCGAGGCTCGGACCTTCGGTGCCGCCGTAGGCGGTGCTCACCCACGCGCGCACGATTTCCTTGGCGACGGCTGGGGACGTCAAGCGCAGGCTCAAGGCCAAAACGTTGGCGTCATTCCATTGCCGAGCTCCCCTGGCCGTTTCGGCGTCGACACAGAGGGCCGCCCGAATGCCTCGGACCTTGTTGGCAGCCATCGATACGCCGGTGCCGGTGTAGCAACACACGATGCCCTGATCCGCGCCGCCCGCGGCGACGCGCTCTGCCACCGCCACGGCGACGTTGCCCCAGGGAGCCGGACTGTCGGGCCGTGCACCGATGATGCTCACGTCATGTCCGAGCGCGCACAGCTCGCGCTCGATGACGTCGAGCACCGGTTCGTATTCGTCGGCTCCCAATACGAAGCGCATGCCTCAACCCTTTCCCAGCGCCGCTTCGAGCTCGAGATCGCCGGCCCAGTCGCTCCACGATCCTTCATAGACAACGACGTCGTTCTTGCCCGCGATCGAGAGCGCTAGAACGTCGTGACACGCGGTGACTCCCGATCCGCAGTAAGCGACGACAGGGCTCCTTTCGAAGGCCCCCAGCGCCGCGTAGTGGCGCACGAGCTCTTCGCGCGAACGCATCGGGCCGCCGGGTGAGCACAGGTTGTCGGCGAACGGGGCGCTCTTGGCGCCCGGGATATGCCCAGGGCGCGCATCGACAGGTTCGATCTTGCCTTCGTACCGTTCGCTCGCGCGCGCGTCGAGCAAGAGCCCCTCGCCGGAGAGGAGCATCGCCTTGACGCCCTCTTTGTCGACGATCATTTCGGGCTTCGCGCGGAGATCGAGGCGCGGCGCGGCGGGTCGCGCGAATGCGTTCTTGTCGAGCGGATGGCCCTCGGCGCTCCACGCGCTGAGCCCACCGTCGAGCACGCGCCCGACGTCGTGGCCGAAATAGCGAAGGAGCCACCAGAGGCGTGCCGCCGTCGTCCCGCCGGTGTCGTCGTAGGCGACCACGACGTCGCCCGGGCCGACGCCGCGCTCGGCGAGTACCTGCGCGAAGTGATCGGCGGTCGGCAACGGATGCCGGCCCGGCCTGCCCGGTCCGGGCGCCGACGACAAATCGGCGTCGACGTCGATGAAACAGGCGCCGGGGATGTGCCCCGCGCGATACTCGCCTTGGCCGGTCTTGCCGCGCAGATACCAGCGCGCGTCGGCTACCACGATGCGTGGATCACCGAGGTGCGCGGCGAGCCAAGCCGGTGTGACGAGGGGTGATTCGGCGCGCACTGTGCGGCGCTCACTGGATGAGGACGGCGCTCTTGTACATGGCCATGCCGCATTGAAAGGTGAGCGTGCGGGCTTCGGTGGTCGGCACGTCGATGCTCACCGCGGTGTTGAGCGGCAGGTCTTTTTTCAGCTTGAGCTCGGGGAAAACGACCTCTGTCGCGCAGGTCTTGTCGGTCGTGCGGACGAAAACGAGGCTCGCGGGCTTGCCCTTCTCGACCTTGATCTCGCTCGGGCTGAAGCCTTTGGAGTCGACCGTCACCTTCGTTTGCTGCGTACCCAGAGCGGCCGCGGGAATGACGGTTTCGGGGCCGCCCTTCGCCTCCTCGGATTTGGAACACGCGGCCGTGCTCAAGGCGAGAGAGAAAAGGCACCACCCAGCGGCGTTTCGCACGAGGTTCCACATGGCGCCCTTTTTACCATCGATCGACGGCGGGCGCCTGCCGTCGCCTCGACGCGAGTGGCGAACGTCGTTGTCCGTGCTCACCGCGTTTGCCAGCCGAGCCTCGGACGGCTATGGCCTCTGCTCGACGTGTTTCCTTCTCACCTTTTCCCGAGCTTTCCGAAAGAGCGCGTCCTCTACGAAGACGCCGACCTCATCGTCATCGACAAGCCGGTGAACGTGTCGACCCACGCGCCCGACGACGAGCGCACCGATGACGCCGTTTCGCGAGTTCGTTTGGCCGTTGCCGAGCGCGACTGCATCGCAAAAGGCGCCGTGTACCTCGGCATTCATCAGCGGCTCGATCGAGATACGTCGGGCGTGCTTCTCTTCACGCGTCGAAAGAGCGCCAACGCGTCGATCGCCGCTCAGTTCGAGAAGCGCCGCGTCAAGAAGACGTACGTTGCAGCGGTCGTCGATTGGCCCAAGGCGATGGACCGAGGCGTGCTCAAGCACACGCTCGTGCCCGGCGACGAGGGCCGCATGGTGGTCGTGCCCGCTAAGCCAGCGCCGAGGCCCGCGCAAGGTCAGCCGCGTCGCGGTGCCAAGCCCAGCCCCGAGTGGAAGAAGCCCGGACAAGAAGCGGTCACGCACTATCGCGTTCTTCGCCGCGCCGGAGCGAGGGCGTTGCTCGAGCTCTCACCGGAGACGGGCCGCACCCACCAGATCCGGGTGCAGGTTGCTGCGGTGGGAGCCAGGATCGCGGGCGATCGCATGTACGGCGACGTGCCCGCGGTGCGTCTCATGCTGCACGCCACGCGCCTCGAGCTCCAGCATCCGTCGGGGCCGGCGCTCGACGTGCGCGCGCCGGTGCCGGCCGAATTCGACGACTGGATCGGGGCGCCGGCGTCGGCGAAGTATTTGCCTTCGAGTTCATCGGCGTCGTTCGAGCGGCGTCTCGGAGCCGCCGTCGGCGCGCGCTGGGGGCTCGGGCGCGCCTCGGACACGACGGCGTTTCGCCTCGTCAACGGCGAAGGCGACGGCTTGGAGGGAATCGCGATCGACGCCTACGGCGAGTTTCTCCTGGTCCACTTTTTCTCCGACGAAGCTCTCGCGCAAAAGGAGGACATCCTCGATCGCGTGTTTTCGCTCGGGCCGCGCGGGGTCTACAGCAAAGTGCACCCCAAGCAGTCGAACACGCTCGTCGATCCGCGGACCGGGTCACTCGCTCCCGCGTTGCCCGTGCGCGGAGAGCCGGCGCCCGACCCGCTCGTCGTCTTCGAGGCGGGGCTTGCGTATCGAGTGAGGCTCGGCGATGGGCTCAAGACCGGCATTTTCCTCGATCAACGCGAGAACCGCCGGCGCGTCCGTGAGCTCGCCTATGGAAAGCGCGTGCTGAACCTCTTTGCCTATACGTGCCCATTTACCGTGGCGGCCGCGATGGGTGGTGCTCGTGCGACGGTGAGCGTCGATGCGTCGCGCGCGGCGCTGGCGTGGGGCGTCGAGAACCTCGAGCAAAACGGCATCGCCCCCGAGCGGCACGCGATGGTCGATGAAGACGTCTTCGTGTGGCTCAAGCTCGCCGCCAAGCGAACGGAGCGCTACGACCTCGTCGTGCTCGACCCGCCGAGCTACGCGACCACCAAGACGTCGCGCTTCTCGGCGTCGCAGGATTTTCCCGAGATCGCCGCGCGAGCGCTCGGCGTCTTGTCACCGGGGGGACGCATGCTGGCTTGCACGAATCACCGCGGCATCGCCCTTCGCAAGTTCCGCAAGCAGATGCACGAGGCCGGTCGCTTGGCGGAGCGCGTTTTCAGTCAGCTCAAAGACCTGCCGTGTCCCGGCGACTTTCCCGCTCCCATCGGTGACGATCCCCACCTTAAAAGCGTCCTCATCACAGTCGAGTAGTAAAAATTCATTGGCGCAAGACAAAAAGGCAGGCATCATCCCGAGGGCGTTCGCCTGATGGAGCTGGCAACGGAGCGAGGTTATTTCCTCGGACTCCGATCTTGCGGGAGGTGGCAATGGCAAACCAAGTAGTCGTACCGTTTCCTGGATTGCACGATGCGCGAGCAGCATCGCGCGAAACGCGCCGCTCGCGGATCTTCGCTCGGTTGTCGACCGCGCGCGACGTGGTGATGGCCCTCGTCGAAACGCTTTCGTACTTGGGCGAGGCGCGGGTTCGGCCCCCGGCGCTGCCCGGCCGCGAACCGCCAAAATAGCGGCGGGCGGTTCTCGGTCTTCCTTGCGGCTGCGTTGTCGAGGGGTTATTCGTCCGAAACGCCGCCGGGCACGACCCCCAAAGGAGTGATCCTCCGCCGTGCAAGATGACTCGACCGAGGTGACATCATGAGCCATTTGCTCGCGGCGCTGCTCGGCTTCGTCGAAGGGCTCACGGAGTATTTGCCTATCTCGTCGACGGGGCATCTCATCCTCGTGAGCCACCTGCTCGGCGAAGGGGGCGAGGGTTCGAAGTCGTTCGACATCGTCATCCAGCTCGGCGCCATTCTCGCGGTGGTCTTGCACTACCGCACGCTGCTCCTCGAGCGCGTGCGCGGTCTCGTGCTCGGCAAGCGAGAGGCGATCGATCTCGCGCTCGCGCTCGCGCTCGCCTTCGCTCCGGCCGCCGTTCTCGGCTTGCTCTTGCGCAAGACCATCAAGCGGCTGCTCTTCGGTCCGGCACAGGTGGCCGTCGCGCTCATCGCGGGCGGCGTGCTCATGATCGTCGTGGAGCGGGTTCGCGCCGCCAAGAAGGCCACGGGCGAAACCGGACTCGAGCGGGTGACGCCGTCGCGG
Organism: Polyangiaceae bacterium; assembly: GCA_035275365.1. Taxonomy (GTDB): domain Bacteria; phylum Myxococcota_A; class Polyangia; order Polyangiales; family Polyangiaceae; genus DASWDH01. The sequence goes on from DATEMX010000560.1 coordinate 7,003, forward strand.
GCCCTCGCGATTGGCTTAGGGCAATGTCTTTCGCTGTGGCCCGGCGCGTCGCGCTCGATGTGCACCATCGTTGCAGGTCAGATGGCCGGCCTCTCGACGGCTACGTCCGCGGAGTTTTCGTTCTTGCTCGCGCTCCCCACGCTCGGCGCCGCGACGATCTACGAGCTCTACAAGGGCCGCACGGAGCTCTTCACGTCGGTCGGCGGCACCGAGCTCGCCGTCGGGATGGTGGTCTCCTTCCTCGTCGCGTGGGTCGTCATCGCCGCCTTTTTGCGTTACTTGAAGAGCCGGGGGCTCGAAGCGTTCGGCTACTACCGCATCGTGGTCGCGGTCCTCGTGCTCTGGCTCATGAAGTGAGCGACGGCTGGCTGCTCCTTCCTCGCAGCCTTCTTGGCGCATGTCTACGCCTACACGTACGACCTCCGCGGCCGGCTCACCAACGTGACGATCGACGGCTTGCAAGCGGCGCACTACGACTATGACTTCAACGGCAACCGTCTCGCGAAGACACTGCTTGGTGCGTGGCGCCATCCAGTAGCTTCAGACGCAAGCCAACGTCGACCAGAGCCGCTGATTCCGTCGCTGAGCCTCTCGCCGTCAGGTAGTAGCGCCGCTTGTCGAGCCGTGAGTATTTGCCCGCGCCTTCGGCAAGGTTCAAGACGATCGACGTCGAGGCCCGCGTCAACTGGTCAGCCAAGTGGCTGCGTCCTCGCGGCAGCCTCTCGATCACTTCGTTCGCAAATACAAGGAATTCCAGCGATAGATGATACACATCCAGTTTCTCGTGATCCAGCTCCACACCGTCCTATCGGCTCCTCCTCGCAGAAGTTGCTCACCTTCGTGTACGGGCACGGGCACGGGCACGGGCACGTTTACGGGTACCAGAATTTAGGGACACGCCGCTAAAACCCCCAGATGTACTCGGCCCGCAGGAACGTCGTGGCATAGGCGAGCGTTCCCGCGTCGCCGGCTGCAAAAATGGTGTGCACGCGAAACTGCACGCCGAGGGCCCAGCTACGTTCGAGCAGATAGTCGAGCCCGAAGGCGAATTGTCCACCGAACGCCGGCCCCTTCAGCGCAGGGTTGCCCTGCAACCCATAGAAGCCGCCCAGCGCTCCGATGTAAGGAACGACGCGAGCGATGTCGAGTGTGTACGCCGCGCCGAGACCGCTGCTCCAGATCGTGGTGCCCGCGCTCGGCTGACGGGTGACGTCGAGCTCCAGCATGGCATTGAAGGCGTCGGAGAGGCCGTACGCCAGGTGCCCACCACCGCCAAATCCCCCTGCACTGTTGTCGCCGAAGAGGTTCGCGTAGCCGGCGTCGACTCCGGCGTGCCACTGCCGTTCGAAGGCAAACGCTTGGGACGCGGCGAGGAGCACGAACGCGGCCGCGGACGAGGAGCAAAGCCAGGGAGAGAGGAGTTTCCTACGCACGTCGTCAACCTACATCATCTGCACGGGATCGACGTCGATCACGATTCGAATCGCCC
>DATEMX010000561.1:0-6875 GCA_035275365.1 Polyangiaceae bacterium
ACTGCTACGTCGACTACGTGTTTCGGGGCGTCGCCAAGGCGGCTCGATTGGTCGATCCGCCGATCGGGTATCGCGATGTCTGATGCGCCGCGTCGGGGTTCGTTTGCACAGGCGGCCCTGGCGCTGGCTTTTTTGGTCCCCTTCGCCGTGACGCTCGGCCACGTCGGACCCTCGTCGGTCTGGCGCGATGACTTGGCCTTGCTGCGCGGCATCGCGTGGGTCGAAAATGGCCGCTCGGGAGCGCTGTCGGCGGTGCTCGTCCAGGCTTCGTTCTTCCTCTCGCTCGGAACGCTCCCATTTCGCGCGGGCGTGGCAACGTCGCTCGTCGTGGGCAGCGTGGGGCTCGCCCTCTACGCGCTGACGCGCGACTTGCTGGAGAAAAACGTGCAGACGCCGAGCTTGGGGCCCGCGCTGGCGACCGCCGCGGCGTGCACGGCGACGCTTTCTGCGACGGGTCAGCGCGAGGGAACGGTCGCGGGAGGTGGGTGCTTGGCCGTGCTGCTCGCGCTCCTCATGCTGCGCGAAGGGCTGCTGCTGCGTGCGCAGCGCGATCCGCGGCGGGCCGTCTTCGTGGGCACGCTGCTCGGTGCTCTCGCGGTGGAGAACTTCGTCGTGGCGGGGGCGTCGTTCGTCGCTTTGGCCGCGCGGATGGCGCTCGCTCCCGCGCGGCTCACGCGGCGAGCTGGGCTCGCGTTGCTCCTTTCGGCGTTCGCCACGGCAGGGCTGCTCGCCGCGCCGCTCTACTTGAGGCCCCTCGCCGAACCATCGTTTCTCGACTGGGGTCGATCGGTGTCGGCGATGGGTGGGGCTCTTCCGTTCGAGGGCCCGTGGCGCGCGCTCGGAGGCGTCGGTTGTTTTCGGGCAGAGATCGGGGTCGTTCCGCTCGGGCTCGCGCTGGCCGGTGCTGCCGTCGCGATCGCGCGAGCGCGGCTTCGCAGCGACGGTCTCGCGCTGGCGATCGTCGCGCTCGTCGATCTCGGTCTCGCGCACCTCGGCGAGCGAGGCTTTTGGTCGAACGAAGAGCTGGCGGCGCTGCATGGGCTGACCATGGGCGCGCTCAGCGTCGGTACGGCGGTGAGCGTCCATACCGCCGCCGCGACGCTCCTCGAGTCGGGCCTTCCCATGGCGCGTGGAACTACCGTCTTTCTCGTCATGGGCAATTGGGCGATCGTTGCTGCGAGCGCCGAAGAAGCGTCGTTCTCGGCGGATCGGAGCGGGCTCACCGGCGCCGAGGCCTTCACCGACGAGGCGTTCGTGCGCTTGGCGCCGCAATCGGCCGTCCTCGTGCGCACGCGCGCGTCGGCGCTCCGTCTGGCGGCGGCCGAGCTGACGACGGGCGCCCGCCCGGACGTCGTCTTGGTGCCCACATCGGTCGTGGGCGACTCCAGGTTGGCCTTCGGTCTGCTGCGCCGTGAGACCGCGCTCGCCTCGTTGATGCGTGACGTGTCGCTCGATGGCCGCCCCGGCGAGCCGTCGCTCACGACGCTCGCCGATGTCCGCCCTACTTTGGTCGAGCTCGATCCGGGGTGGGATCGAAGGGTCGTGTCGCACTTGGTTCCGAGTCACCTTTGGCTGCGTTTTGCGCCCGAGCCCCTCGGCCCGTCCGACCGGAAGGCGGCGTTCATCGAGCTTCGAGCGCGCGTCGACCAAGTGCTCGCCCCAAGCCGCCTCGGCGAACGTCAGGACCCCAGTACGGCCGCCGCCATTCGACTCCGACTCACCGACGCTACGGCCGAAGCGGCCATGCTCGGCGATCGCGAGCAGGCGATCGCGCTCCTCGAACAGCTCGGCAAGGTTGCGAGCGGCGACCGGTTCGTGAACGAGCTCACCCTGCGCATCGCCGCGTCGAAGGGTGGACCGATCGACGTGAAGACCCTTCTTCGCTGATCGGGCAGCCCGAAAGGGCGGGCGACGGCGGGGCGGCTTGTCGCGTTGCGTATCGTAGGGTATCGAGAGCTACGACTCGAAACGGCGTCGCTGGCCGAACGACGTCGTCCCGAGCTGCTCCCATGCCACCGAACGATTCGCTTCCATCGCGCGCCGAGGCCGTTGCCGTCGCGTTGCCTGCGCGGCCGGTCGCCGCTTCGCTCACGTCGATGACGGAGTACGTGCTTCCCACGCACGCGAACGTGCTCGGCAACGTGTTCGGCGGTCAAATCTTGGCGTGGGTCGACTTGTGCGCCGCCATCGCTGCAGGGCGCCATACCGGTTGCATGGCCATCACGGCGGGCATCGACGAGCTCTCCTTCGAGAAGCCCATCAAGGTCGGCCAGGTCGTCCGTCTCACGGCGCGCGTCACCGCCGCATTTCGTACGTCGATCGAAATCCTCGTGGAGGTGGAGGGCGAGGAGGTCACGACAGGGGCTCGTTGGCCATGCGTCAGCGCGTTCGTCACGTTCGTGGCGCTCGACGCCGCGTCGCAACCCACGCCCGCGCCACCGCTGTTGCTCACGACGGACGACGAACGAGAGCTCGCCCGAGCGGCCACGGCGCGCCGAAAGCACCGGCTCGAACGCCGCGCGCGGTCGAAATGAGCGGGACGCCGGATGCCGACGACGTGCCGGACTGTCGAACGTGCGGCGCGTGCTGCTATGGCGATGAAATGTGGATTCACGTGATGGCCGTCGACGACGAACGTTTGGGCGAGGATAACCTTCGTCATTTGACGGTTCTTACGCAGCACGGCCGCGGCTACTTTGCGCGCAGCATGAGGATGCCGGGCGGTCGCTGCATCGCGTACCGCGACGTGCTCGCCGATGGCGGCGTCGGTTGCTCCATCTACGAATCGCGCCCCGACATCTGTCGCGACTTCGCCGCCGGCACGCCAGATTGCCACGCTGCCCGCAAGCGTCGCGGAATGGAATAGCGGCACGTTCCTTGCGCCCCTACGCGTTGCCCTCCTCGCGATCGAAACCGCAGCAATCCCTGAACAACTTGCTGACGACGTGAACCGTTCGTCTTCTTCTTCGGTGGCTCGAAGAACGAGTGGAGGTTCGAAATTGCATTGATTGGGCTATAAAATTTGGGAACGTTCAGTCAAGGGCATTTCATGATCGAATCTCGCCATTCGAGGGGGCGCGCGCCGGTGCCGGGCGGCGGGCGTAAAGTTCGCCTGTCGGTGCGAGATGGCGAGCGCCAATGAGCGGCGCTAGGAGCGTGTTCGCCCCCTCTTCGACCAATCAGGCGAACCGTCTCAGGCCACCCAGAATCAACCGGCGGCGGCGAACGTGACGAGCGTCAACGAGATTGGAGAAAAGACGCGAGGTAACCTCCCGGGTGTCTCGGCGCCGAATCGTCGGTCAACCGCGCGTATCTCCGTGCCGCTGCCGCGGGCCTGCGCGCGGTGGCGCCGCGGGTGGACCGGTGCAGCGAGCGCATGGCGGGCTTCTCGTGCTACCACCTGGCGCGGCGCGCGCGGCTCACCCGACCGCGCGCGTCTCGCCGTGCTCACACCATGGTGACGACTAGCGCTTCTCGATCGGCTGGACGATGATCTCCACGCGCCGGTTGTTGGCGCGGCCTTCGGGCGATTTGTTGTCGGCGATGGGGCGGTGTTGACCGACGCCGGAGGCGGAGATGATGTCGCTCGGGACACCGCGCGAAACGAGGTAGTCGCGCACGGTCTGCGCGCGGCGCTGCGAGAGCTGATCGTTGGACGCCTCGGTGCCCTGCGAGTCGGTGTGACCCTCGACGACCATCTTGTGGTCGGCTTGGTTCTTCAGCGCCTCGGCGACCTGATTCAGCTTGTCTTGGGCCGCCGGGAGGAGATCCCATTTGGCCGACTGAAAGAGCACGCTGCCCGGCAACGTGATGACCGTGCCGCGTGATTCTTCCTTCACGGCGAGGGCCGCCGCCACCGCGAGCTTATCCATGGCGTCGCGCGCGCGCTTTTCGGCGTCTTGACGCGCCTTTTTTTCCTGCTCGAGTTGAGCGCCGGTTGCTTGGAGCTTCTCGCCGGCGGCGGCGAGCTGCTGCTTCGTTTGATTGAGCTCGCCTTGTGCCTTCTGCAGGCCCTGCTGCTGCAGCGAAAGGACATCCTTGGCCGCTTGCTCCTTCTGAGCGAGCGCCGCGGCCTGACCTGCCTGGGACATCGAAAGCTCGGCCTTGCGACCCGCGATGTAGGAGAGGTCGCGCGTGCGGTCGGAGGTGGCGTCGTCGTTGAACGCGGCCTCGGCTTGATCGAGGGCGACCTTCGCCTCGTGAACGGAGTCGGGCTTGAGCTGAGCGGCTTGGCCGTTCTTGGCCTTTTCGTAAGAAGAGCGTGCGTCGACGAGCTCGCGAGGGGGCAGCGAGGTGCCGCAGCCGGCGATGAGAAGGGATGCCCAAACGAATCTGCGTGAGTTCATGAATCTCTCCTTGATGGACCCTGAAGCGGCGCTCATTTGCCCCTGAGCGATTTGACTTGATCGAGTGCCTGTTGGGCGTCGGTCTTGGCTTGTTGCTCTCGGGCCTGCGCGAGCGCCAGCTCGGCGTCGGCCTGCGCTCGCATCAGGATCGATTCGGCGCGCTTGTTGTCGCCGTCCTGGATCAACTGCTTGGCCTTCTGAACCTCTTCTTGTGCGAGCTTCACCGAGAGCGCCGCGGCGGGCACGCTACCGGCGCCGACCTCTTGGGCGCCGCGGATGGTGGCCTCGGCCGACGACAGTTTCTCGTTGGGGGCCGGGTAGCTTCCGCAGCCGGCAACGACGGCGCACACTACGAACGTTAGGACAGGTCTCATTCGATCCTCGTGGGGCGGTGACTTGGGTCCGGCGATTCTATTGCCGAGTCGCCAGGATTTCCAGGTATTGCGAGGTGGGTAACGCCATTGTCGCTGGCCCGCAACACCCCAGCCCGTCAACCCGCGTTCTCGGATGCACCTCGCGCCGTGCTTCCGGGGGCGCCCAGGCGGGTCGAATGGCCAGATTGGGGCCGAGCGGCCGTTCGAACGAAGCGGGCACGACCATTGCGAACCGATCGTCCATGCTTCGCTGGATTTGCATCGTCGCCGAGAGGGGCGTTCGCCTCGCGCTTCTCCTCTGGTTGTCGCTCACTGTCTTTCTGCTGTCGGGAGACGCGCGCGCCGTGGGCGGTATTCTCGCTTCCGGCGGCGATCCGACGTCGGCGTCGGAGGTGCTGTATGCCATCGCCGTTTCGGCGGGGCAGACCACGCGATGGGCATCGCTCTCGATTGCAGAACCGGTACGCGCCGTCGCATGGCTCATCCCGGTTCGGCCCGGCGCGCGCGTCGTCGAGACGGCGGATGCCTGGTTCGAGGCGCTCGACGAGGCCACGGCCCCGCGCGTGATGGCGCCCGCGTGCCCGAGCGGAACGAGCGAGCGCGAGGTGCGAGTCTTTCGAGCGTGGCGCGAAGGCGCGCGCGAAGGCGCGCTGGACGCTGCGGCGCTCTCCGACGTGCCGACGCTTCGCGCCTTCGCGGCGACATGGGGATTCGAGGTGATGCCCGAACTCGCGGAGCGCTTCCAAACACTCGTCGATCGAGGGTACGTCGCCGTTGCGTTCGTCTACGGATCGCTGGGCGGAGCCTCCACCCGGACGGTGCGCATCACCGACGACGCCTTCCCGAGCGTTCCGCTCTTCATGACCCTCGGTGCGAAGGCGCCCGTTCGCGTCACTGGCTTCGCCATCGGCGAACGGCGCGCGCGGCTGGGACACGGGCCCGAGCTCGAGGTCGATCCAAGACGATTGTCGATGTCGAGCAGCGGAGCGATTGACTATGCGGGGACGCGCGACGCGCTTCTCTTGCCGGCCGCCGGCGACAATTGGGTCGTCGAGGCGGCCAGCCACGGCGTTCTTTTCGAAGGAGGCCGCGCGGCCGGCTTCATGCCCGCGCCGTCGGTCGCTTCGACCTACTTGTCGCGTGTTTGTGGCGTGAAGGTACCGGTGACGCCGTCGAGTGCGCTCGGCTGTGAAGGATTCGACGATCTCGGTCTGGCGCTCGCGAGTCTTCGGCCTGGGGCGGCGTGGCTCACGCGCTTCTCGGGCATCGTGGCCCCCCAAAGGTTCGGCGACGACGTGGCCGTGACGCTCACCGACGAGCAAGAAACGTCCGCGTTCGTCGTCGCCACCGGTGCCAACGCCACGTGTCCCTCGCCTCCGGCCGTGAACGAACCCGGCCGGCCCGATGTCGTGATAGGCGGAGGACAGCCGCGAGGGCCGACCCCGATCGCACCCGACCCGCCGCCCGGGGAATCGGGAGGGACGGTGGTGATCATCAACGACGGTGCTCGTCATGGCGCCCACGAACCCGCCGTCACCACGCAGTCGTCGTTCTCGTGCTCGGGATCACCGAGTCCCGAACGCGAACCGACCGAAGAAAGCGACGATGGATGCAGTCGTTCCGACAGCGGCGCGGAGTCTTCCGACGACGGTTGCTCGAGCTCTTCGTCCGACGGCGCGGAGTCCTCCGACGACGGTTGCTCGAGCTCTTCGTCCGACGGCACGGAATCTTCCGACGACGGTTGCTCCAGCGATTCCGGCGGATCCGACTCGAGTGGCGACGACGCGTGCAGCCGATCTTCCACCGACGACTCGAGCTCGTCCGACGCCTGCTCCGCCGCGCGTCGTCCGAAGAACCGCGCCCGCTCGCGCACCTCGATGGTGACGCTCGCCATCGCCGCCGTCCTGCTCCCGCTGCGCCGAATGACGAAGCGTGTGGCCCGTCCTCGGTCGCCGAACTAGTGCCGCGCGGCGAAAATCCCCCAGATTCGAGAGCGTGGATACTTGCCATGCCAGCATGCCTGGATGCCAAGTCACGAACGACGGGAGGACCCCTTCCTGCTTCAGTTCTCAATTTGCCATGGCAAATTGGGAACGATGGCGCGGACCCTCCTAGTGCCGCGGCTGAACTGAGGACAAGACTTCGGCCGCGCGAC
>DATEMX010000562.1:0-12801 GCA_035275365.1 Polyangiaceae bacterium
TCCGCACGGCGGCCCCTACAACTTGAATCGCGCTGCGTCGGCCTACCAGCAGTCGATGCAGTTCAAGAAGCCGCCGCTCTTCGGCGTCGCGATGTACAAGCTCGCGTGGACCTACTTCAAGCAGCAGCGCTACGAGACGGCGGTCCGCGAGTTCATCGACCTCCTCAACTACACCGACGAGCAAGAGAAGGCCACGGGCGACCCGGGCACCGATTTCCGCGCCGAGGCGTACACGTACATCGCTGGCTCGCTCACCTACCTCGATTTCGCCGGCCCCGGTGAGAGCGATCCGTTCATCGCGCGCAACGACGTGCTCGATTCGGAGTCGAACCCCACGGTGGCCGAGCAGAAGATGCACGTCGCCGTCGACCGCGTGCAGGATGCCAAGCTCATCCCGCAAGACAAAAAGTGGTCGTTCGAGATCTACCGCGCCCTCGTGCAGGAGTTTCGCGAGGTCAACCAATGGCACAACGCCATCGAGGTGAGCGAGCTCATCTTGAAGAAGTGGCCGATGAACCGCGACGCGCCGGCCACGCAGAACCAAATCGCCGACATCTACGAAGAGCTCACGCGCATGTCGCGCGAGGGAACGCCCGAGCGCGATCAGAACGCCGCGCGAGCGCTCGAGGCGCGCACCAAGCTCGCGGCGTACGTCGGCAATACGCCGTGGGTCGATGCCAACCGCGACGACCCCGAGGCCGTTCAAGCGGCCGAGCGTCTCGTGAAGGGCGGCCTCCGCCGCGCGGCTGCCGACCACACGAACCTCGCTCGTGCCTACGTCGGTAAGGCAACCGAGACCTCCGACGCAGCCCAGCAAAAAGTGTGGCTCGAGCGGGCGCTCAGCGAATACAAATTGGCCGACGTAGGGTGGACGGGTTTCTTACGACAAGACGAAAACGCGTCCGACGCGTACGAGAGCCGCTTTTGGATCGCCGACGCACGTCACGGCGTCGTCGTCGTCACCGTCAACCTCGATAGGTCGCCTCCGGCCGTCGAGATCGCGAATGCGCGCCAGGCCGCCGTCGACGTCCGAGACTCGAACGAAGACGACAAGTTCCTCCAGCCTGCTGCCTACTACGTCGTCGACGTGGCGGAGCAATCGCTCCAAGATCAATACCGGCTCTACAACCGCTCGGGCGGCAGCGCTGGGCTCGTCGAGCGCAAAGAAGTGCGTTTCGTAAAGGACGCCGACGGCAACGATCGCCCGGTGCCCGATCCCATCCCGGCGTTCGTGCAGTCGGCGATGTCCTCGCGCGACGAATACGTGCAGCGCGTCTCGCCATCGGCCGACGTGCAGAAGAACTCGATCGTCTACCAGTTCCAAGTCGCCGACTACTATTTCTTGTACGGCCACTTCGACCAAGCCAAGGCGCGCTTCGAGCCCATTTGGAAGGAACACTGCGGCAGGGACGAGTTCGGCTACAAGGCGTGGCAAAAGCTCATCACGATCGCCGCCCGATCGCTCGACGTGAACGAGAGCCGGAGGCTCGCCGAATCGGAAGAGCAGCACTCTTGTGCCGTCAACGCCGAACAGATCAAAGAGGCCAAAGAGCTGACCGGTCCGGTGAAGATCGGCGGAGCTTACATCGACGCCGGCAAACTCTTCAAAGAGGCCGAGAAGATGAAAGACGGCCCCGAACGCGCAGCCAAATGGCGTGAGGCCGCGGCAGCTTACAACTATGCCCTCACGCAGCCGGGCGGCGCCGCGCGCGACGAAGCTCCCGAGGCGGCCATGAACGGCGCGTTCGCCTACAAGCAGGTGGGCGAATACGACAAAGCCATCAAGATGTACGAGCTGTTCATCAACAACTACGGCGACGAGAAGACGCTCGCCAAGCTCGACCAAGAAAAGAGCCCGCGTTACCCCGAGCGCGTCAAATACCTGCGCCAGGCGTACGACACCTTGTCGCGCTCCTACGTGCTCTTCTTCAACTACCGCGCCGCAGCGGAAACCTACGACAAGATCAGCTCCATCAATCGCTTCGAAGAGAAAGACCGGCGCGACGCTGCTCGCAACGCGCTGGTGCTCTACTCGAACATGGGCGATCGCGAGAAGATGAGCTCCGTGCGTTCGCGGCTCCTTTCCCTCAATCCGAGCACCCAGGAAAAGGCGGAGGCCGAGTTCATCGTCGCCGACAGCGACATGAAGTCGTGGGATCCACGCGGCAGCGACGACGGCGCCAACCGCAACGCGCGGGTCAAGGCGACCAACGCGATGATGCAGTACTACGACGCCAACAAGAACATCGCCGCCGCCAGCAAATATACGGTCGAGGCTGCTTACAACGTGGCGCGCATGAGACAGTCTTCCGACGCCAACTCCGACGAATGGCGCCAGAAGGCGATCACGGCGTTCGAAAAATACAAGGCAACGACGCCCGTTAAGGAAGGCAAGAACGAGGCGATGGGTTCGCGCGAAGCAGGGATGGCCGCCGAATCCGAGTACGCCATGATCGACGACGAGCTGAAGAAGAAATTCGACTACGAGTCGGGGCACCACCGCTACGCGGGCAGCTCGGTCGACGTCATCAAGAAGTACCAATCCGAAGCCGTCGACGCGAAGAAGTACCAGGCCAAGCTCCAGCATGTGATCGACGCATACGCCTCGCCCGATTGGGCCACGGCGGCGATCTCGCGGCAGGGGAGCCTCTACGACTCACTCCGGACGGGCCTCTACAATACGCGGCCTCCGCAGCTCAAACTCGCCGACGACAAGACCGAAAAGCTCTTGAAGAAATTCGAGCAGAGCGACAACCCCGACGACCAGGACAAAGCCGACCAGATCCGTCAGAAGATCACCGAGGCCTGGCGTACGGCCCGCGAGCGTGAGCTGAACGGCGCCGACGAAGCGATGATCCACTTTTATGCCCAGAGCCTCGCCTTGGCCAAGCGCTACAACGTGCGCAACGCCGCGGTGAACCGCGCCAACCAGCGCCTCGCTTTCTTCACCGACATTCTCGGCGAGCCGAAGATGAAGCAATACACGCAGGGCATCCAAGGTCTCGACTATCGCGAAGGGCTCTTCTTGCAGACACGACCTGGTTTGGTCGCAACGCCCGTCGCCCAACCGATGCCACCGCCGCCCGTAGGAGCGCAATGATGATTTCCTCGCGCGTTGCCCCGTTCGCCCTGGCATTGGTCGCTGCGACGGCGGTTTTCGAGGGGGCCGGTTGCGGCGGTTCGAAGCCGCCGGCAACGCAGCCCATCGCTACGGCGCCTGCGGCCCAGCCCACGCAGTCGGGCGTCTCCGCACCCGCGGCGCCCGACGCGCCCAGCCCGCGAGCGGTGGCCACCGGGCCGCTCAAGATGAACTCGTCGGCGCAAGCGGCCTACCAACGGGGCATCAGCGCCTACGCCTCGGGCGATTTGGCCGGCGCCAAGGCGGCTTTTCACGAGGCCATCTCGAGCGACGCCAAGGCTTACCAAGCGCACTATTCGCTCGGCGTGGTCCTCGAGCGGCTCGGCGATCCCAACGCGCTCGGCGAGTATCGGCAGGCAACGACGATCCAACCCGACTACGAGCAAGGTATCGCGGCCTACGCGCTCTACGTCGCCAGCAAGGGCAACCTCACGGAGGCCGAGTCGTTCCTGCAAGGCAAGCGTGGCCAGCTCCCCAACTCGGCGGGCGTCATCGCGGCTCTGGCCGAGGTCAAGTCGATGCAGAAAGACACGGCATCGGCGCAGCAGCTCGCGCAAGAGGCCCTGAAGAAGAACTCCGATTATCGGCCGGCGATGGTCACCATCGCGCGCGATCACTACCGCAACCGGCGCCTCGATCTCTCTCTTTACGCGCTGCAGGCAATCCTCGACGGCTTCGGCGACGACAACCCCGCGCGCGACAAGGACAACGCCGACGCTCATTTTCTCCGCGGCATCATCTTGAAGGAAGAGGGTCGCCGGCCCGCAGCGATCGGCGAGTTCAAGCTGGCCGTGCAGGGCCGCCCCGATCTCGTGGCGGCGCGCGTCGAGCTCGCTTCGTACTTCTTGGAGGCCGGCAACGCCGTCGAGGCACAGCCGCTCTTGGAAGGCGCGCTCCGATTCGACGCCAACCACGTCATCGCGCACCTCAATCTCGGCGACTGCTACCGCCTCGCGGGTAAGATCCCCGAGGCCAAGGCGCAGTTCGACTGGGTCCTCGCCCACGACACTTCGCTCGCGCAGGTGCACTACGATCTCGGCTTGCTCTACCTCTTCGCGCCCAACGTCCCGGGGATGGACGCCAAGCGTCAGGCCGACGAAGCCATCTCCGAGATCAATAAGTATCAGCAGATGCGCGGCAAACTCGCGGCCGGGCAGAGCGACGACTCCGACGAGCTGTTGAACCGCGCGAAGCAAAAGCAGGCCGACATCCAGGCTCAAGCGAGTGCCAAAGAGCCGGCCGCCGCGCCGGCGTCGTCCGCGGCGAAGCCCTCCGGTAAATGATGCTGGCGAAAGCGCCGCGATCCTTCACGATGAAAGATAGGCCCATGCGAAGCTCTTTCGGAACCCGCGTCATGAGATGGTCCTTCGCCCTCGGCGTCCTCGTCGGCGCGAGTCCCGTGTTCGCGCAAGACAAGCCCGCGAAGGGGGTGATCACGCTTGCCGAGGTCACCATCGTCGGCCGCATCCAAAAGCCCATCGCCTCGGTCGACGTGAACCGCATCCAGCCCAAGCTCACGCTTCAGGAGCTGAGGCAACCGTTCCTCGACAAGATCGAAAAGGCCGTCTACCAAGAGCCCTTCTAACTTTGGCAGGAGCAGATCACGATCGTCCAAAATGGCTAAGACCCAACGTAAAATACGGCGAGGCTGTCGGAACCACCTAGTTTCGGACAGAACGAGCCGCCGCCGCTCGAGCCGAGAGCACCCCAAATCTGCCTGTTCGGTCAGTCCTTGAGTTGGCGTATGCCCGCTCCGACGATCGATCTGGTAGCGAGAAATCCGCAGCAGTAGTGCTAATCGGGCGGGCCTCGCCCTCGCTGGGTTGCGCCGCTTCGGAATCCTCCGTTCATGCGTGAGGTCTCTTGGTTCATCGCGATGACGTTTGCGGTGGCGGCGGTGTCGGCGAGTCTCGAGCGGGTGCGGCGGGTTCGAGCGGCGACCTCGTTCGATTTGGCAGCGCTCGCGCAGGTCATCGGTCGCCGGGGTGACCGTGGGGACATCGAAGCGATGCTCGGCGCAATGATCGATGAAGCTGCCGGATGGGAAAGCGAGCTCGTCGCGGTCGCTCTCGACACCAGCGACGCAAACGCGCGGCGAGCGCTCGTGAACGAAGTCCTTGGCGACGCGGAACGTTCGCTCGCCTGGGGGGCGCGCATCCCCGGCGTCGCCGCGCGCCTCGCGGCGTTGGGGCCGTCGTCGGTTCTCTTCTTCGGGCTCGCGGGCGGCGCTTTTCGGGTGGGCGAAATCGTTCCGCTCATCGCCTGGGCGGGAGCTGGTGTCGTGGCCTCCCTCGCGGCGGGCCGCGAAGCGGAGCGCATTGCGAGCCAGGCTCGGCGCGACGCCGACGTGTGGGTGGAGCTCGTCCTCGGTGCGATCGATCGAAGGAGAGGGTCGACCATGGCTTCTGCGGTGGACCGCCAGAAAGGGGACGTGTAGGCTAGGGAACCTGTAGAATTCGCCGTTGTCAGTGCGTAAGTCCGAGAGATCCCACGCGGTAAGCGACACGTTCGGAGATAGGTGATGACACAGCAGCCCTTCGCAGGCGGTCCGATTCCCAGCGGTCGTCCCGGTCAGATGACCGCGGTGATGCGCGCGATGTCAGCGGCCGCGGGGCCCAAGGTCCTTCGCATCGGGCTCGTGCAGAGCGGCAAGGTGATCGAGGAGCGCGTCATCAAGCAACGTTCGCACGTCACCATCGGCCCGAGCGAAAAGAGCATGTTCGTCGTGCCGAGCCAAAGCGTGCCGCCGAGCTTCCGTCTCTTCGAGCTCATCGGCAACGAGTACCACCTCAACTTCATCGACGGCATGTCCGGGCGCGTTGCGCTCCAAACGGGCATCACCGATCTCGCCGCGCTCCGCGGCCAAGCCAAGCGCTCCGCGCAAGGCGCCTATCAGGTGCGCCTCACCGAAGACGCCCGAGGCAAGGTCGTCGTCGGCGAAACCACGTTCCTGTTCCAGTTCGTCGCGCCGCCGCCCATTCAGCCAAAGCCGCAGTTGCCCGTCTCGGTGAAGGGTGGCTTGTCGAATCAGATCGACTGGACGATGACGATCATCGCCGCCTTCTCGTTCCTCTTTCACTTCGGTATGGTGGGCGCCATCTACTCCGATTGGATGGACCCGGTCGTCGACGAAGAGCTCAACATCGCCGGTCTCATCGACTCGGTGAAGTCGCTTCCTCCTCCTCCGCCCGTCGAAACGCCACAAGAGGCCACTACGGCGACCGCCACTGCGACGGCAACGGCCGAAGCGCCCAAGGCGGCAAGCGGGGGCGCCAAACCTGCGCCCGGCGCGGGCAAGGCCGGATCGATGAGCACGGGCGAGCGGGCTCGTTTGAGTGCTCAGCTCGATCAGCTCGAGATGGCGACGCTCGGGGCTCTCAACAGCGCCGGTCCCGCAACGGCAGGCGTTCTCAAGGGCGGCGACGTACCTACCGGGGCTCTCGATGCGGCCGCGCAGTCGGGGGCTGGCGTGTCGGCCGGGGGCACGGGCGGGCTCAACCTCGGTGGTGGTGGCGGTGGTGTCGTACGTCCTGGGATGAGCGGGGGCGGGCTCGGAGCGATCGGTGCGACGACGGCCGGCACTCCGGGCGGTGCTGGGCCGGGCGCCGTCGTTGCCGGGCCCAAGGGTAACGCCAACGTTGGTGGCGCCGAGGTCCGCGGCGGTAGCGTTTCGAATGCCGACCGGGTCGTGGCCGGCATGCGAGCAGGTTTCCGTGCCTGCTATAACCGCGGCCTGGCAAGCAACCCCGATCTGCAGGGGTCCGTGCGCGTCACCGCAAAGATCGGCCCGAACGGCGAAGTGTTGTCGGCCACGCCGAGCGGCGGCAGCGGGCTCGGCGATGAAGTCGTGAGCTGCGTCGTCCGTCGCGTCCAAAGCGCGACGTTTTCGCCTCCTGAAGGCGGCGGCGCCACCGTAGTCATTCCGGTTACCTTCGCGCTGCAGAAATAGGGGACGAAACAGGGAAGAAAACCACCGGGGCTCGTTTCGCCCAGGCGAATCCGCCCTTGCTGGAACATGGCCAACGTATCGTCTGCATCGGTTCAAAGCCTGAAGGTTTCTGCCGTATACGGTTCGTTGAATGGTGTTATCGTGCCGAGCAACTAGCCGAACCGGGCAGGTCTGGTTTTCTCACGCTGGCAGGGCAATGAGGGTGGGTTCACGATGACGACGACCGAGCGAGAAATGGCCGTATTTCCGCCGAGCTATCAATGCAGCGAAGCATTGACGCTCCACCCCGCTCGCTTTATAGTGCCGCTGGCTTCGCGCTTGGAGGGCTTCGATGCGAACCCGTAGATTTGGTTGGGGACTATCGGTGTGCGCGCTACTCAGCGTGCTGTATGGCGTTGCCGACGCGCAAACGAACAAGCCGAACCCAGCCGGAGACACCTCGGTGGGGACGCAGCGTCAGGTCAACCTCTCGCCGCAGGAGCAGCTCGCGCAGGCCGACTCCTTCGTCGCTCGCATGGGCGTCACCGGTGCCAACGTGCGCCGCATGCTCGAGCAAGCGCGCGCGCAGCGCGACGTCGTGAAGACGCTGTGCCTGAACGACAAGCTCAATCAGATCGACGTCGCCACTCGCTCCGCGCAAGATCGTCGCGGTGCGCTCGAGCAGGCGTCGACGCACAAAGACAGCGACCTGGCCGGTCACGAGTTCACGATCCTCACCGTGCTTCGCCAGCGCGTCGAGCAGCTCGGTGCAGAGGCCAATCAGTGCATCGGCGAAGAAGCGGGTTTCATCGGCGAGACGAAGGTGACGACCACGGTCGATCCCAATCTCCCGAAGGAAGACCCCACGGCGTATCCCGAAAATCCGGTCATCAGCGTGCCTCCCGTGTGCGCTAGCTGTTTTCGATAGAAGCACGCAGTAAAACCGGTCGCCGCCGCGCAAGTTCCGGGCTGACGACGACTCCGACGTTGCACTAGGCGAAGCTCCCCTCTGCCCTCATTTCCCCCTAAGCGGACGATGAAACTACGACTGACAACGGCGGCCATCGCGTTAGGGCTGACCTTTTCGACGGTGTCGCTCGCGCAGGATCAGGTGTGGCTCAAGGATCGTCGCTATGGCGAGGGGATCGGCGTCCGCGCGGGCGACCTCGAAATCCATCCCGGCGTCGCAGGCGAGTTTGGCTACGACTCGAACTATTTTCTTCGATCCGACTCCGGCGGGCCGCCGCCCGCGAGCTCGCTGCGCCTTCGCATCACGCCGTCGCTCAGCTTGTCCACGCTGAGCCAGCAGCGCCGGGATGCCGAAGGCGGCACTACCGAGCCGCCGAAGGTGTCGTTCCGCGCGGGCGCTGCCGCCACCTACAACGAGTTCATCGCCACCAAGAGCCAGCAGCAAGACGAATTCTCCAAGCAGCGCAACATCGGCGGGCTCGCCAACCTTCAGCTCACCATCCTGCCCGGCCGACCTCTTAGCGTCGATCTCTACGGCGATTTCCTCCGCTCGGTGCAGCCGTCGAAGATCGCCGAGTTCAATTTCGATCGGCTCAACGCTCGCTTTGGTGGCGGCTTCATCTGGGCGCCGGGCGGCGGCATGTTCGATTGGCGCGTCGGCTACGAGTATGGCCTTACCTACTTCGAGGACGCTCAATTTCGCAATCTGAGCAACGCGTACAACCAAGTCAACACGCGGGGCCGCTGGCGCTTCTTGCCCCGAACTGCCTTTCTCTTCGACGCAAACGCGGGGTTCATCCGCTATAACCAGGGTCCCACTCTGCAACTCCCGTCTGATCCCGTGCGCGCGCGGATTGGTCTGAACGGTCTCGTGAGCCCGTCGTTCGCGTTGCTTGCGATGGTGGGCTGGGGGGCGAGCTTTTACAAGGGTGTCGCGGCGCAGCAGTTCGACAGCGTCATCGGGCAGGCCGAGTTCAAGTGGTTCATCACCCCCAACCCGGGCCTCGATCCTTCGGCCGCCACGCTGGCGCTCTCGTCGGTGTCGGTCGGGTTTTCGCGCGACTTCTTCAACAGCTATCTCGGCAACTTCTACGCGCGTGACCGGGGTTACCTGAACGTCTCTTATTTCTTTGGCGGCCGGTTCCTGCTCGTGGCCGACGGCGGTGTGGCGGCGTTCGAATATCCGGACCTCATCGCGTCCGGCACCTTCGTTCCGGCCTTCACGACGCTCCGCATCGACTCCACGTTGTTCGGGGAATACCGCGTCGCCGATTCGTTCGGTCTCAACGCGACGCTCCGCTACACGGCCAACCTCACCGACCAAGTCGTCAACGGCGATCCCCTCGACTGGAAGCGGTTCGAGGGGTTCGTGGGCGCGCGCTGGTTCCTCTGAAGGGCATTGAGGCCGCGGGCCGAGAAGCATGAATTTTCCGTGGGGCGCGCCAGACTAAAAGTCTGCTAGATCGTCTTCGCGGTCACGCCAAATGTCCATGCCTTTCATACGAACCATCGGTGTAGGTGCCCTCTTGGGACAGCTGGCGCTTGCGGGCTGCGCGGGCCGCCCGAAGAGCAGGGTCAACCTCCCGCCGCCCGTGGAGAGCACCACCATCGGAGCGGGCGACGTCTTCATTCTCACGCTCGTGGGCGAAGACAAGTTGCCCAAAGAGTTCCGAGTCGCCCCCGACGGAACCGTCGATCTACCCTACATCCATCGCGTTCAGGTGGCCGGTCTCGAGCCGCAGGAGATTGCCGATCTCGTTCGCAAGAAGCTGGTCGAAGGCGACATCCTTCGCGATCCGAGCGTGGCTGTGGACATCAAGGAGTACAACTCCAAGCGCATCGTCGTGCTCGGTCAGGTGCAAAAGCCGGGATCGTTCTCGCTGACGCCGGGCTTCACGCTCATCCAAGCCATTTCCCAGGCGGGCGGGTTCAACTCGATCGCCAACCGCGATCGCGTCAACCTCACGCGCAAGACCGGCAAGCAGGCGCGCACCATCATTCTCTCGGCCGACGCCATCACCGACGGCTCGCTGCCGGACATCCCCCTTCAGTCGGGCGACACCATCTTCGTCACCGAGCGCGTGTTCTAAAATCGCGCGAGGACGCCATCCAAGCTTGATGGTACCCAGCTCGGTGCTGAGGTCTCAAATCGCAAGGCTGTCGCGGCGGCGATGATGATCGACTAACACCACTGGAGTGGGCGCCCGCCCGTCAACCACTCTGCGCCCTAACACCTGGCACGGGAAAGCGAACGACTGCGACCGTGCCGCCCTCCGGAGCGGGGGAGAGTTCCAATTCACCGCCGTGCTTCTTGACGATTGAGTAGGTGATGGGGAGTCCAAGCCCCGTGCCCTGCCCGACAGGCTTCGTCGTGAAGAAGGGTTCGAGGACGCGGTCGCGAATATTCTCGGGAATACCGCTACCCGTGTCGGAGATGACGATCGTGTACATAGCGCCTTGAGCGCCCGTCGAGATCGTCACCGCCCCGCGATCCTTGATCGCGTCGATGGCGTTGGAGACCAGATTCATGACGGCTTGGTTCAGTAGACTCGAGTAGCACTCGACGAGATCGGGTTCACCGAAGTGGGTCACGATACTGATTCGATCCTTGAGTCGATGTTCGAGGATCGTAATCACCGATGCGATGCTCTCTCGGATGCTAACCCGCTTCAGCTCACCCTCGTCGAGCCTAGAGAAAATCCTCAGCCTGATCACCAGCTCTCGAATGCGATCGAGACCCAGATGCATGTCGCGGAGCCGGTCGAGTGCTCGACCCCATTGTGGCTGTATGTCATCAGCGAACCGCGCTCCCATTTTCGCTTCGATGTGCTCGAGGCTGCGCCGCACTGTGTCCAGGTGACCCAGGGCGAAGGCCAGCGGATTGTTGATTTCGTGGGCTATCCCCGCGACCAGCCCGCCGAGCGAGGCCATCTTTGCCGACTGCACGAGTTGCGTTTGAGTCAGACGGAGCTCGCCATAGGCCATTTCTAGGTCACGGTTCTTTCGTTCGACATCTTGAAGCAGGGCCGCGCGCGTGTCCGCCAGCTCTTTCGCAGCGTCGATGACCGCCCGGTGAACTCGGGCCAGCTCGAGGCGCGTCCCCACCCGACTGAGCAGATCTCGCGCGGAGAAGGGCTTCACGAGGTAGTCGTCCGCACCGGTCTCGATACCACCGACCACCGCTTCTTCTCCGGCTTGGGCGGAGAGCAGGATGACCTTGATCGTACTGGTCCTGGTGTCTGCGCGAAGTGCACGTAGGAGCTCAACGCCATTCATGCGCGGCATCATGACGTCCGTAAGGAGGAGATCGGGTGGTCGTTCGCGCGCGGACTCGAGAGCTGCCTGGCCGTCCGCGACTGCTTCCACCGCATACCTCGGAGAAAGGAGTCGAACCAGGTACTCGCGCATATCGGCGTTGTCGTCAGCGATCAGCACTCTTGCTCCCGACACCGTGGAGGGAACATCACCGAGCAAGGGGTTCGACTCGTCGACGTCGGCTGTAACCGCTCCGGGCAAGGCTCCGCGAGGGATCCACTGCGCGACTTCGAGGAGGTACGGTGCTGCTCCGCTCGTGTCCGTTGTGAGTCGGCCGTCGGGCGCAAGCCGATCCTTGGGAAGATGATGGCTGCCCCTCGGAATGGTCACGATGAACTTGCTTCCGCGGCCGATGACGCTCTCCACGCGCACCGAGCCGCCATGCTGTTTCACGAGCTCTTCGACCAAGGCGAGTCCGATTCCGGTCCCCTCGAAGGTCCGGCCTCGCGCTCCCTCGACGCGATGGAAGCGATCGAAGATCTTGGGAAGCTCTTCGGAGGGAATGCCCGTCCCGGTATCGCTGACGGACAGCTCGACGTGCTGGTCGGTCGTGTGCAACTGCACTGCGATGTGACCCTCGAACGTGAATTTGAAAGCATTCGAGACGAGGTTCAGCACGATCTTCTCCCATTGGGATCGATCGACGTAGACCGGCTCGTTCAGAGGAGGACAGTCCACGATGAGCTTTAGG
Organism: Polyangiaceae bacterium; assembly: GCA_035275365.1. Lineage (GTDB taxonomy): Bacteria > Myxococcota_A > Polyangia > Polyangiales > Polyangiaceae > DASWDH01. The sequence continues at coordinate 12,043 of DATEMX010000562.1, forward strand.
CCAACCGACTCGACGAGCGACTGAAAGGATCCAGCGAGGCCCGCGGTGAGAATGGGTAGATCGGTGGGTTCGAACGACGAGCGGACGCGATCGGCTTCGATGCGAGAGAAATCGAGCAAGCTGTTGACCAGCCGCAGAAGGCGCAGGGCGCTTCGGTGCACCGCCTCCAGCTGGTTTCCCTCCAGTGACCTTGCGGGCCCGCGAAGAGCGTCTTCCAAAGGACCGAGGATCAACGTGAGCGGTGTGCGGAACTCGTGGCTCACGTTGCTGAAGAACGCAGTCTTCACGCGATCCAACTCGGCGAGCTTCTCGGCGCGTTTTCGCTCCTCCTCGTAGGCTCGGGCATTGGACAGGGCGGTCGCGACGTGATCGGCCACCAAGTCGAAGAACCCGCGGTAGCCCTCGTCGAAGGCCAGCCGGGGACTGATCCCGAGCACAAGCACGCCGGCCGGCTGATGCGAGCCGGGGCGGGCGATCGGTAGAAGCACGGCCTGGTGGGCGGGTTCGTCCCATGGCTCCTTCGGCAGACAGTCGAATCGGCGAGGTAGATCCTTGACGATATCGGCGCGCCCGTGCTCGACCATCTGTGCGAGGGGCCAACCGGCGTCGTCCGTTTCCCCCATCGCCAAAGTGATCGGGCTGGCAGGCGTCCCCCGCTCAAGACCGGCTTGGGCGGCAAGCTGGAAGTGCTTGCCCTCGTCGTCAAGCAGGTACACCAGGGAAAAGGGGATGTCCCGCAGGTTCCGTCCGAGGATCTCG
>DATEMX010000563.1:0-18364 GCA_035275365.1 Polyangiaceae bacterium
ACGCAGACCGCCCCGGTGCGGCCGGCGACACGCGTCGATCAAAAAGGCTTGGCCGGCGACAACCCTTTCAAATAGCCGAGCAGAGGCGCGTGAAGGACGCCATTTCGGCGGGATCCGCGCGAGCGGGCTATGAATCTCCACAATCCGTATCCGGCGGACCAACCTGACTCCGGGCCCACTCGCCGTCGTTGACCGGAGGTGACCTGCCGCGCGATAACCCCGGCAATGAGAAAATGCCTCGTGTCGGTCGTCGCGCTGGCCCTCGCCTTCGGTCAGTTGTCGATTTCTCTCCCGCGGGTAGCGCTCGCCCAAGCACCCACCGTCGACCCCAAAACGGAAGCACGCGAACGCTTCGATCGCGGCCTCAGGCTCTTTAACGAAGGCGACAACGCGGGTGCGCTCGCGGAATTCAAGCGGGCCTACGAGCTCATTCCGAACCAGCTCGTCTTGTTCAATATCGGCCTCGTCTACGCAGCCATGAGCCGCCCGGCAGAGGCCACCGAAGCACTGAACAAGGTACTGGCAGACCCTGGAAATCTGTCCGCCGAGCGGGTCGCGCGCGCCAAGCAAACGAAGGATGAGCAGGCCGCTCGCGTGGCCGAGCTCACCGTGACCACCAACGTACCCTCCACCATCGAGATCGACAACGTCGAAGCGGGAAAGACACCCATGTCGTCGCCGCTCAAGGTCGCCAGCGGCTCCCGCATCGTCGGCGCTTTCGCCACCGGCTACGCCCCGCTGCGCAAGGAAGTAACACTCGCCGGAGGCACCAAGTCGGAGGTCAAGCTCGAGCTCGTATCGATGGAAGGCAAAGCGGCGCACCTGCGGGTGAACACGCACCTCCCCGCCGGCGACGTCATCGTCGACGGGCAGGCCGTCGGCAAGACACCGCTGGCCACCTCGCTCACCGTCGCTCCCGGCCAGCACAAGATCGAGCTTCGTCGACCTGGTTATGTAAGCGCCCTGCAAGACCTCACTCTGGGCGACGGCGCGTCGGGCGAGGTCAACCTCGAGCCGGAAGAAGATCGCGCGGCGCTGGCGACCGACGGCGGATCGCTCGCCCTCGACATCAGCGAGACGCAGGCCGTCGTCACCATCGACGGCAAGCCGAGGGGAATCTACGCCGGCAGCTACAAGCTACCCAAAGGGCCGCACCGCGTTCTCATCGAGCGCGGCGGCTTCGAGACGAGCGATCGCACCGTGACCGTCGATCTCGGCCGAACCACGAACGTCACCGTTTCGCTCGTGCCGACGCCCGAAACGCGCGCCGCGTTCGTGAGCAAGGCCACGTCGCAACGGACTTGGGGATGGATTTCGACGCTCGGCGGCGTCGCGCTCGCGAGCGGCGGCGTCACCATGATCGTCCTCGACCAGACCCCGAAGGACGAAGCCAACGCCGCCTTCGCGCAGTACAAGATCGACACCGCAGAGGGCCGCGGCGGCAAATGCGATCCCACGATGGATTCGGAAAAGTTCCCTCCCGAGGTGTGCGAAAGGGAATATGCCGCAGCAACAAAGAAGCTGAACGACGCCAATGCGCGGGACAAGATCGGCTACGCGATGATCGGCGTGGGCGGCGCCGCGGCCCTGCTCGGCGTCTACCTGCTCGTCTCCGCGGAGAGCCCCCACAAATACGATCGAAAGACCGAGGAGAACACGGTGCGCCTGCGTGTCGTCCCCGACGTCGGCCTCCGCGGAGTCACGCTGCTCGGCACGTTCTAACACTACTGCGGGGGATTTCTCGCTACCAGATCGATCGTCGGAGCCGACATAACCCAACGAAACCTGACCGGACAAGGCACATTTTTCGCTGCGGCGAAGCAAGGCTCGCGGGGCTTTCGCGGCTAGTCTTGCTTGAACGACGTAGTCCCGACGGCCTCGCCGTATCTTACGTTGGCTTAGCGTCATTTTGCTGATCGTGATCTGCCGATGCCAAGACTCCCCGCAGTAGTGCTAAAGGGCCGAGCAGCTTGCTCGGTCATTCAGCGTGCTAGAAGACGAGCGTGCCGTCGCCGCTGCGCTCGATCGACTGGGGGAGCATCGCGCCTCTCCGCCTGCGCGCGCGCGTCGTCGCGGAAGGCGTCTACGCCGGAGCGCACCGTAGCCTTCGGCGCGGGCCTGGCGTCGAGTTCGGCGGGCATCGCCCCTACGTTCCGGGCGATGACCTGCGCTGGCTCGATCGCAGCGCGCTCCTCCGGCACGACAAGCTCATCGTCCGCGAATTCGAGACCGAAACCGACCGCGGCCTGCGCATCATCGTCGACGCCAGCGCGTCGATGGGATTTCGCAGCGCCAAGGCGCCGGCCGCGAAATACGCCTTCGCTGCGCTCGTAGCCGGGGCCCTCGCTCGCGTGGCCCTCTCGAGCGGCGATCCGGTCGGCCTCGAGTGGCTCGGCGGCGGACAGGCGCGTCCTTTGCCGGCCATGGCCGGGCGCGAGGCATTCGAGCGCATCATCGGGGCGCTCGAATCGGCGGAGGCCAGCGGCGATCTCCGCATCGACAAGGCCGCGATCGAGCAAACGTTCGGCTCGATCGCGCGCAAGGCGCGGCGCGGCACCGTCATCGTCCTTCTCTCCGATTTGCTCGACTTGCCGGTCGAGACGCTCGACCGATTTGCCGCTCTCGCTTCGGGCGGGAGGGTGCTCTTCGCGCTCCAAATTCTCGACCCCGAAGAAGCGCGTTTTCCCTTCGAAGGCACCGTTCGTTTGCGCGCCGTCGAAGGCAAGGCCGTCATCGAAACCGACGCCGACACCATGCGCGCGCGCTACCTCGCGGCGCTCGCCGCCGTATCCGAGGAGTGGTCGCGCAAGCTCACATCGCACGGCGGTCAGTTCTTGCGGTGCGAGACGACGGACGAACCGGCCGATCTCGTGCGCATGGCGGTGTCGGCCATCGCGGGCAGGTTCGTCGCCAAGCGAGACGCGGGATGACATTTCTCTTTGCGGCCGGGCTCGCCGTGGCCCTCTTCGTCGTTGCGCCGTTCGTGGCGCACCTGCTCCAGCGACGCAAAGCCGACGAGCGCGACTTCCCGCCCGCGCACCTCGTCCCGGCGAGCCCGCCCGTCGCGCGGCGGCGGCGCAAGGTCGACGACCGGCTTCTTTACGCCGTGCGAACGGCGTCGATCGTAGCGCTGGCGCTGCTCGGCGCGAGCCCTTTCGTGCATTGCTCGGCGCTTTCGATCGGCCGGCAGGGCGGCGCGTCGATCGCCATGGCCATCGTGCTCGACGATTCGCTCAGCATGTCGGCTGACTCCGGGCAGGGGAGCCGCTGGGACCGCGCGAAGAAAGCCGCGTCAGAGCTCGTGTCCGGCGCTCGCGAGGGCGACGCCGTGGGCATCGTGCTCGTCGGCTCTCCGCCGCGAATCGCGCTGGCCTCCACGACCGATCTCGCCGCCGCGCAAACCGTCGTCGAGGGCCTTGTGCCCTCACACCGCGCGACCGATCTCGAAGGCAGCGTCGAGCTTGCCCGCTCGCTCCTGCACGGCCTGCCTCAGGTCGACCATCGCATCATCCTCCTCAGTGATCTGGCCGACGGGCACCCCGAGGCCGCCCCGATCGGTCAATCGAGCGAAGTCCCCGTGTGGATCCCGCTCTCGGATCTGGCCACCCCAGCCGGCGACTGCGCGGTGATTCGGGCCGATCGCCAGCGGAGTCGAGCCCTCGTCCACGTCGCCTGCGCGCCGGCGGGCGAGAGCAAAGGGCGGAGCGTGGAGGTCGTCGCGGGCGACAGGGTCGTCGCCCACGCAGCCCTCCCCGACGCCGCCCCCAACACCGATGTTGGCGTCGACGTTGGCGATACGCCGGGTGAGCTTTTCGCGCGTCTCACGGGGAAAGACGCCATCGCCGCCGACGACGCCGCCCCCATTTTGGCGACGACAGGAAAGCTCGCCGTTGCGATCATCGCCGATCCCGCCGGCTCCAAGCTCATCACCGGCGGCGCACCTCCCGTCGAGCAAGCACTTTCGGCGCTCGAGTTCGACCTCGGCGTTCGGCCGCTCCCCATTCTCCCCGACCACGCCGAAGATCTGAACGCCTACGCGGCCATCGTCATCGAGGACCCCGCTGGTTTCACCCCCGAATCGCGCCGCGCGCTCGCGCTTTGGCTCGAGCGCGGCGGCGTGGCGCTGCTCGCGCTGGGATCACACGCGCCCCTCGCCCCCCTCGGAGCAAGCTTCGAGCCGCTCGTACAAGGCGCCGTCAATTGGGGCCCGTCGCCGGCCAAAGGGCTCGACGACCGCGCCGGATCGCTCTTCGGCGCCGCGGCGACAGGGCTCGACGACCTGAAGGCCCGCGGGCGCGCCACGTTCGACACCGCCAGCCTCGCCGCAAACGCCGTGCTCGCCCGCTGGAGCGACGGCGCGCCGTGGCTCATCGAGCGCGCGGTAGGGCGTGGTCTCGCGTTCGTGCTCACGGTGCCCACTTCGCCCGACGTGAGCGATCTGGCGCTCCGCCCGGCGTTTCTCATGCTGCTCGAGAAGCTCGTCGACGCCGCGCGCGTGCGCAACGGCGCTCACCGAGCGACGGTGGGCGAAGCGTGGACCTTCGAAGGCGCCAAGTCGCTCGACGTGACGGGCCCCGACAAAGAGCGACTTCGCGTCACCGACGAGCCCTCCAGCAAGGTCGTCACGCCCGATCGCATCGGCGTCTACGACGTGGTGCTCGACGGCGACAAGTTCGTGCGCGTCGCCGCGGCGGAAGCGCGAGAGGTCGACTTGCGACCGCGCGCCGTAGCGCAAGAATCGCACTCCGCTTCGCTCGGCGACGTGCGCAAGAAGCTCGATCTCTCACCTTTGCTCGCCGTGATTCTTCTCGCGCTCTTGGTGGCCGAGCTCGCCCTTCGCCTCTTGACCCAGAGGTCGGCGCAGAAAGCAGCTCGGGAGACGCCCGAAACCGCCGTCACCGCTCCCTCCGCGGTAGAATCGCGCGCACGGCTCTGATATCGACGTGCGCGATGCCTAAGAGTTCGCCAAACGCGAACTCTGACTTAGAGTTCGGCGATGCTGAAACTGCCGGCGTTCACCACCGCTCACTCGCACGCGTTCCAGCGCGCCCTGCGCGGCAAAGCCGAGCGCCCCACACCGGGCCAGACCGACGATTTCTGGGGTTGGCGCGAAGCGATGTACGGCATCGCCGCGTCGCTCACGCCCGAAAGCATCTACCGCATCTCGCTCGTCGCGTACCGAGAGCTCGCTGCCGCGGGCGTGCGAACGGTGGGCGAATTTCACTACGTTCATCACCAAGCCGACGGAACGCCCTACGCCGATCGACTTCTCATGAGCGACGCCGTCATCCGGGCGGCCAAGGATGCTGGTCTCCGCATCGCGCTCCTGCGGGTTATCTACGCAAGGGGCGGCCCCGGCATGGCAGCGGCCGGGGTGCAGCGCCGATTTTGCGACCCTTCGCTCGACTCCGGGCTCGCCGACATCGACGCGCTCACCGCGCGGTACGCGTCCGATCCCAGCGTTCGCGTGGGCGTTGCGCCGCACAGCGTTCGCGCCGTCCCGCCCGATTGGCTCGACGAAATCGCGAAGTTCGCGCTCACCCGCGCACTGCCCACGCACATGCACGTCGCCGAGCAGCCCGCCGAGGTGGCCGCCTGTCAAGCTGAGACAAAGAGGCGACCCGTCGAGCTTCTGGCCGATCGGGGCCTGCTTTCGAAGCAGTTCGTCGCCGTGCACGCTACCCATGTCACCGGCACCGAGTCGCGACTCCTCGGCGAAGCGGGCAGCTTCGTCTGTCTCTGCCCGACCACCGAGCGCGACTTGGGCGACGGCCTGCCCCCGCTGACCGATCTCGTCGGAGCGCGCGTCCGGCTCTGCCTCGGCGTCGACAGCTACGCAATGTGCGATCCCTTCGAGGAGATGCGCGGCGCGGCCCTCGGCGAGCGCCTGCGCACGGGCCAACGCTTTGGCCCATCGCCGCTTTCGGCGCGCGATCTGTGGCGGGCGGCGAGCGAGGAAGGGGCGACGGCGCTCGGGTTCGACGATGCCGGAGGCCACCTCGACATCCGAGAGGGCACCCCCACGCTCGAGCTCGTCGAAGACGAACACTGGCTCGACGCGCTGGTTTTTTCCGGCTCTCCGGCGCTGGTCGAGCGCGTCGCGGCTACGGGTTCACCTGCGGTGCCTCCAGCCGACGTCGTTCGATCTAGCTGAGATTCGGCCCGGGGGGTGCTAGAAAGTCTCCCGTGCGATTCAGATCTCTCGTGAGACCGGCTGCCGTCTTGGCGCTTTTGGCCTCCGCCGCGCCCGCCGCTCGCGCAACGGTCGCCGAGCGCGTGGTCGCCGTCGTGGGCGAACAGGCGATCCTTCTTTCGGACATGCGCCAGCGAGCGCGGCCGTTCCTCCTCCAAATCGAGCAAAAGATCCCTGCTGGCGCGCAGCAAGCGGCCGCTCAGTCGGAGATGTTCCGGCAGCTGCTCGACCGCATGGTCGACGAGCGCGTCGAGCAGCAGGCCGCCGAAAAAGCCCACCTCACGGTCACCTCGGACGAAATCGACGCCGGCCTGCGCAACGTGGCGAGCCAGCAGGGCCTCACGCTCGAACAGCTCGTCGAAGAGGCGGGGAAAACGGGGCTCTCGCCACAGGAATACCGCGATGAAGTGCGCCGCCAAATCCTCGAAGGAAAGCTCCTTCAGCTTCGCGTCCGATCGCGCGTGCGCGTCACCGACGACGACGTCAAGGCCACGTATGAGCGCCTCGTGCGCGCCGAGCGCTCGCGCCTCGGCTATCGGCTCGCTTGGGTCGTCTTGCGCGTGCCGCCGGGCTCTTCGCCGGCAGCACGAGCCGATCGCGAGGACCTGGCCGAGCGCATCTCGGCAACGGCGCGTGCGGGAGTCGACGGTCGCGGCAGTAAGGTCGAATTTGCCTCTCTGGCGCGAAGCTTCTCCGATGACACGCCCACCCGTCTCTTGGGGGGAGATCTCGGCCTGCACAAGCCTGGCGATCTGGCGCAAGTCATCGAAGATCAAGCGATGAAGCTCGATGTTGGCGGCGTGTCGCCGCCCTTCGTCTACAAAAACGAGATCGTCGTCATCAAGGTCGTCTCGCGCGACCCCTCCCAAATTCCGTCGCTGGAGCAGGCGCGTGACGAGCTACTCCAACGCACCTATGGGGAACAGATGGACAAGGCGCGCAAGCAGTGGATCCAAGAGATTCGCCGCAGCACCTACGTCGACGTCCGTCTCTGAAGCCCCGCCCTCTTCCAAGCTGGTCGTCGGTGCTCGGGAGTTGATCCGGCGATCCCCTTCGAGCTTGGATGACAAATTGTCAGGGTGAGCGGCAGCGGGGGCAGCCTTTCTGACAAGCTGGCCCGAGCTTGACCCACGATCGAGCTACGCCGTCGTGTCGCGCGCCTACGAGACGAGTTGCGGCGTGGCACGTCCTGTGCTGAATCTGGTCGGTAGGTCCCCTTGCCGAACCGATTCTCCTCGTTGGGTTTGCCCCGTTCCTCGGTGCTCGGCGCGTGCGTCGCCCTCGCATGGCTTTCCGCGCGAAGCGCGTCCGCCGATCTCGATTTCGACGAAGCCTCGTGGCGACGGGGAGCGCGTGCCGCGGAGAGTCCGCAGCGTTTCGCGTTCGAGATTCGCGTCGGTCCCTACACCCCCAAGATCGACGACGAGTTCCCCGTCGAGAAGCCCTACGAAACGGTCTTCGGCACCGACTCGCGGGTTCTTTTCGGCTTGGAGCTCGACTGGCAGATCCTGCGCATCCCCCGGATCGGCTCGTTCGGTCCCGGCATCGGCTGGGGATACACGCACATGACCGGCAAGGCTCTCAAGATTGCGACCAACGAGCCTTCGGTCGCCAACACGACGCTCGGCATCATGCCCATGTATGGCGTCGGTGTTCTTCGCGTCGACGTCCTCGCCCGGGAGACCGCCATTCCCCTCGTTGGCTACGGCAAGGCCGGCATCGGCTACGGCTTGTGGTGGGCCGGCAACGAGCTCGAGGTGCAAGAGCGAGGACATAGTTGGGGCACGCAGTTCGCCCTCGGCGGCATGCTCCTGCTCGATGCCTTCGACGAGCACGCTGCGATTGAGATCGACAATGAATGGGGCATCAACAACAGCTATTTTTTCTTCGAGTGGATGAGCTCCAACCTCAGCGGTTTCGGCGCCAACGCCAATCACTCCGTGCTCCAGGTCGGAGCGAACACTTGGACGATGGGGTTAGCGCTCGAAATGTGAATGAGCTCCAGCGACGATGATACGCCCGAGCATCGGGCCGGCGAAGCCTCTCCGTCCGAGGGAGATCCGCCGTCGCCGCGACCGCTGACCATCGACGATGTTCCGCGCCTCGGCTCCGGATCCGGAATCGCGATTGGTTGCGCGTTGGTCGTCGTCGTCGCAACGGTCGCGTTTTGGCTCGTGCGGGGGGTCTTCCTGGCCCCGTGAACGAGCGTGCGCGCGCGTGACGGGGCCGGGCGCGCCGGTGCTACTGTCTAACACGACTCAGCTGAGCAATCCCCCGCAGTAGTGCTAAGCGCGCAGAATGCGACCGATGTGGGCCCGCTCCCACTGCATGGCACGCTCGTAGTGGCGGAACTGCTCCTCGCGCCGGCGAAACTCGGACGGGTGAAGGAGCGCGCGGCCTGGCCCACGGCTGGCGGGAATCACGTGGTGCAGCATCTCGTGATAGATGATGAATTGGACGAAGTAGCGCGGAACCCACGAGCGATCGAGGCTCGGGTGGATGCGGATGAGCCGCTCGACGGCGCTATAGCTGCCCAGCTTGATCGTCGCTCGATTTCGTCGAGGCGGCGACGAGCGACCCCACGAGACGAGGGCGTCGACCGTGCCGCCGAAGTATTTGGAGTTGACGTCGTGGAATAGGGTCAAAAGATCGTGGTGTTGACCCTTGGTCGCCAGCGGGGTCAACACAGGCCGCGTGGCTTTGATGCGATGACCGTTGGCGTCGATGTAGCGCCCTACGATTTGGGAGGCGTTGCGATCGCCCCGCACGATGTAGCGACACAGCGCCTCTTGTACCGGCGCGGGTGCGTCGAGAAACATCATGTGCACACGCGCTCGCAGAATGCCGCCCCGACGCGCGTACGAAACCATGCTGTGCCGGTTGTCGGTCACGGCGAGTAGCACCGGCCCGGGGAAAGCAGACCGGAGGCGCCTCTCGAACGTTTGTCGGGCCCCTTCGTGCACGAAAATTTGAGGAAAGCTCTGTGGAAACTGAAGTGCGATCTGAGGAGCATGCACGGGATTGGGGACCCTTACCGCTGCCGGCGCCATACGCGGCGCGATCTTCGCGTTCAACCGACCACGCCGCATGCGCCCCACGGGAGGCTGGAAGAACGGGAAAACGGTCTGTCCGCGCATGGAAGGCCTACGGGATGGGGTATGGGGGGTACCAATCCTTGTCAAGCAAGCACTTTTTCTGAAGTTAATTCAACATGTTACAGGCCGAATGGTCGCCGGCCCGCGGGGCCCCCGTAACTTCGCAAAAGGGCCCGGGTTTCTCCCGCCCGCCCCTGGATTTAGGCCCTCGGCAGGTGGGTGGATGTCGCGACGCTCTACACTCCGGATCGGCCGCTACCTGCGATCAGTTGCCCAACTTTTTTGGCTCAATGACGAATCGCAACGTTGCCACCGACGCGGTGCGCGCGCGGTTGATGAGCGCGCCGCGCTCGATCTTGAGGCCGACCACCATGCCTTTGTCGAACCCGCGCGACCACGTGGGAAATAAGTGAGCCGTGAGCGCCGATACGTCGGGTTCGTGACCGACGAACATGGTGCGCTTGGCGCCTTCGCTCGCCAGCTGGCGCAAAAGGCCGATGGCATGCCCTCCGGGCGCGAGCTCTTCCCGCACGTCGATCTCAAGGGCGAGACCGAGCGTGGCGATGACGACCTGGCTGGTTTCGATGGTTCGGGCGAGCGGGCTCGACACGATGCGCATGGGAATCTGATCCATGAGGGCGAGCTGCTTGGCGACGAGTTCGGTCCGCGTTCGACCGCTCGGCGTCAACTGGCGGTCGAAGTCTCGACCGCTCGCCGCTTGGTCCTCGGCGGGACCGTGGCGCATCACGTAGATTTTCAGTTGGCGGGCCCTTTCGCGACGGGACGTGCGCCTTGCTGAGCGCCAGAAGCCGAGCCCTTGGTGTTGTTCGGCTGCGCCGACGCTTTCTCTTCTTCTGCGGCGGCAGCAGCGACGGCAGCGACGCCGCGCTTGATTCCTTGCTTGGCGAGCAGGAGCGACTCGACCTTGTCGAGCACCTCAGGGTGTTGTTCGAGGTAGGTGCGTGAATTCTCGCGGCCCTGGCCGATACGTTCGCCTTGAAAAGAGAACCATGCTCCGCTCTTCTCGACGACGCCCGATTCGGACGCGAGATCGAGCACGTCGCCCGCCCGGCTGATCCCTTGACCGTACAAGATGTCGAACTCGACCTCGCGAAACGGCGGGGCCATTTTGTTTTTGACGACCTTGACCCTGGTTCGGTTACCGACCACGCCCGGCTCCTTCTTGTCGAGGGCCGCAGCTTCTTTGATGGCACCGATGCGGCGAATGTCGAGCCGAACCGAGGCGTAGAATTTGAGGGCGTTGCCACCCGTCGTGGTTTCGGGGCTGCCGAACATGACGCCGATTTTCATGCGGATCTGGTTGATGAACATGAGGAGGCACTGGCTACGGGCAACCGTGCCCGTGAGCTTGCGCAAAGCTTGGCTCATGAGGCGCGCCTGGGTGCCGACGTGGCTGTCGCCCATGTCGCCTTCGATTTCGGCCTTGGGCACGAGCGCGGCAACGGAGTCGACGACGACGAGGTCGACGGCGTTGGAACGGACCAGCATGTCGGCGATCTCGAGGGCTTGCTCGCCGTAATCGGGCTGGCTGATGAGGAGCTCGTCGGTTTTGACACCGAGTTTTTTGGCATAAGTAACGTCGAGCGCGTGCTCGGCGTCGATGAAGGCGGCCACGCCACCCTGCTTTTGAACGCTCGCGATGGCGTGCAAAGTGAGGGTGGTTTTACCGCTCGACTCCGGCCCGTAGATCTCCACAATGCGACCCCGCGGATAGCCACCGATGCCAAGCGCAACGTCGAGACCGACCGAACCCGTTGGGACGACGGGAATCTCCTCGTGCAGCGACTCGCCGTCTTTGAGACGCATGATGGCGCCCTTGCCGAATTCTTTTTCGACTCCTGCGATGGCAAGTTCGAGGGCTTTGCTGCGGTTCTTGTCTTCCATGGGTCGGCGTCTCCTCGTTCTCTCTATACTGCGCACTCGTTCAGCTCGCAATATGCTTGTCGCGAGGTCGGTCATTGTTCTTCTCATCGCCGCGTCGGCGGCGCTCTTTGGCTGCGATAAGCGCGAGCTCGACCCCGAGCCTCCCCGCCCTCGCACCGAGGCGCGCTTGCGCGGCGGCGCCGCCGATCCGCAGCCCAGCCGCGAATTGCAGCTCGAGCTCGAGAGCCTAGCCGCGAAGGCGAACGCCGCCGAAGTCGACCCCGTCGCGCCGAGCGGCGACCTCAAGAGTGACGTCGAGGCGTTCACGACCCTCGACGCCTGCGCGGCCGCTCGCGCTGTGAAGGACCCGCTGCTCGGCGACGCCATCGGCGCCCTCGGCTACGACACCCTTGCCCGCGACGCCTGCCGGATCCTCGAAGCGATGAAGACGAGGGACAGGAATTGATATATATAAAGTTTCACTTTAGATTTATCAAATGCCAGCGCGCCGATTTCCACGACTGATAGCGCCCTCCCTCGCATCGGCCGCTCGTCATTTCTCGGCCATCGTTCTCACCGGACCGCGGCGGGCCGGCAAGACCTTTTGCCTGCGTACGCTATTTCCCAAGGCTGAGTATCATCTTCTCGAAGACCCCGATGTGATCGCGGGGGCCCGCTCCGACCCTCGCGGTTTCATCGAGGACCTCCGAACGCCGGTGATTCTCGATGAAATCCAGAATGTGCCCGACCTCTTGCCCTACATTCGCACCAAGATCGATGCCTCCCCGAGCAAGAAAGGGCGCTGGCTCATCACCGGCTCCCAAGATTTTTCGCTCATGCACGGCGTGAGCGAGTCGATGGCGGGCCGCGCGGCCATTTTTCATCTCTTGCCCCTTTCACAGCCGGAGCTCGGCCGGTGGGATCTCCTCCGGGGTGGATATCCCGAAGTCTGGCTCCACCCCCGAGCCGCGGAGACCTGGTTTCGCTCTTACGTTCAGACGTACCTGGAACGGGACGTGCGCATGGTGACCGCCGTTCGCGACCTCCCCACCTTTCGGCGTTTCATGAGCTTGGTAGCGAGCAGGAATGCGCAGATTCTGAACAAGACCGACATCGCCGGACCACTCGGCGTAAGCGTTCCCACGGTAGCGGAGTGGCTTGGGGTGCTCGAAACGACGGGGGTCGTTTTCCTGGTGCCGCCTTACTTCGAGAACTTCGGCAAGCGAATTGTAAAGACGCCCAAGGTTTACTTCGCAGATACTGGGCTGCTCTGTTCGTTGCTCGGACTCGGCGATCGCGGTGCCCTTGAGCGATCTCCGTTCCTAGGTCAGGTTTTCGAGACTTTCGTTGCCTCCGAGATCGTCAAACGTCAGCTCAACAATGGTCGACAGCGCGAGCTCTATTTCTTCCGCGATCAACAAGGTCTCGAAGTTGATTTCATCGTACCGGATTCCGGTGAGCTCCGCTTGGTAGAGGCCAAATGGTCGAGAACAGTCTTACCCGCGGACGCACGCAACATCGAGGCCTTGCTCAAGACGACCCGGCGCCGCACCCAGGGGATGGTCGTCCATCGGGGGTCAACGAATTCACCCGCCGATCTACGGTTGACTGAAAACGTGCGCGGGTTGACGGTGGAGCGATTTCTCGATGCGGCGGGGTGGGACCGCTGACGTCAGTGCTGGCCTCGAATAGCAACGCCATCGGCGTGCGAAGCTCGTGGCTAGGCTAGCGAGCAGCTCGCGTAGCCGATGGTTCGCCGCTCGCTCCTCGCGGCGCGGGCCAGCGCCTGTCTCGGACTGCGAGCCGCGCCAGCATGTAGAGGTGCGAAGAGAACAAGAGCGGCACGAAGCGCGCCGCCGTCGCAAACCGAAGCGATCATGGTCCTGGGGGAGTAAGCCACCGGAGCGCTCGCCCGGCAACTCGGGTTCCGTCGAGGTCATGGACGTTTGGGCGAGGCGCGCCATCCTTCGCGCGTCGCCTCAAAAAAGCCCGATCGAGAAGTGAAAATTGCCGCGGTCTTCCCAGGGCCGGCGGATCAAATTGAATCCGTAGTCGAACGCGATGGGCCCGATGGGGGTTGCCACGCGGATGCCGGCGCCCGCCGCGTAGCGAAGCTTCAGCGGATCGAAGTTTCTGGGATCGACCCAAACGTTGCCCGAGTCGAAAAAGAGGCCGGCTTCCCAGATTCCACTGACGGGAACGCGTAGCTCGAGGCGAGGGTTCACGTACACGTCGCCCCCGCGAATGGCCACGTTCTCGATGCGTAGCTGGGTCACCTTCGGACGGAGAATCTCTTCGGCGATGTCTTCGGGCACGAGCGAGTCTTGCAAAAAGCCGCGCAAAGAGTCGACGCCACCGAGAAAGAAGAGCCTGTCGGGGTAGGTCTTCGAATCGTTCATGAGCTGGTAGATGCGGCCGCCTCGCAAGCTCACCGCGAGGGCCAGGCCTTGCGGCGTGAGCCGCACGTACCCCGACGCGGTGCCCGTGAGGCGCATGAAATCGCTCGTGCGCGTGTTGGGGTTGTCTTCGGCCGGATACGCGTGCACGTGCTCGACGGCGCCGATGAGCAGCGTGCCGCGCGTCGCGCCGAACGCGTTGTCGCGGCGGTCCCACGTCGCCGCGATGCGCTGCGCGATGGCGAAAGTGAGGCCGTCGGGCACGCGCAGGAGACGGCTGAGATCGAGGGTGGAGCCTCCTTGCGTCGCGACTTCGCGCAAGTATGCGTCGACGGTGCCGCCCCGAAAAATCTTCACGTCGTTGCGCTCGAGCGAACCGCCGAGCTGAGCGTAGAAGCTGCGCGCGGGTCGGTAGGTGAAGGTCGCCACGCCGGCTTCCTTGCTGAGACCGAAATCGCGCGCGTTGTCGCGCACGTCGATGCCGTCGATTCCGAGTCGCACGAGCGGGCCGAGCAAAACCTCGGGGAAAGCGATGGAGATGGTGTTGCGCCGCTCGAGCCGCTCCGACACCGTGAGCCCTTCGAAATTGGCTTTGACCTGGTCGTCGAGAATGAAAACGTCGGGCAGATAGCCGAGCTGCGCGCGCAAGGTGAGCTGGATGCCTTGCCCCGCGAGGTTTCGATGACCGTATTCCAGCGTCGCGCGGAGCCCCTCGCCCGTGGAGAAACCGGGCCGCAAGTCGAGGTACTGAGGTACGCGCTCTTGCACCTCGATGATCACGACCTTTCGCTTGGCCGGGACCTGCGGGTCTTCGAGGGAGATCGACACGCTCGAAAAAGTGCCGAGCGTAGCGATGCGCTCTTCGCTCTTGCGAACGGCGCTGGAGCGATAAGGTTCGCAGTCGGCGAGCGGGCGATCGCGCGGGCAACGCTCGAAGCTCACGCGGCGCATGATGAGCGCGGGGTTGGTTCGCTTGGCGCCGCGCACCACGACGCCGTCGACGTACACGCGTTCGCCTTCGCTGATGACGAAGCGCACACGCGCCCGCGTGCGATCGCCCGAAAAATCGAGCAAGGCGCGGACCTCGGCGAAGGCAAAGCCTTCTTCTTTGAACGCGCCTTCGACGCGGCGGCGGGCTGCCTCGATCTCCGTCTGCGCGAGCGGCAGCCCCAGATCGAGCTCGGCCTTGTCGCTGAGCTCGCGCTCCGACAGGAGCTTGTTTCCTTCGAACGCCAGATCGTAGACGGCGGTTTGCGGGCCGAGCTTCACCGGAGCTCGAATGCGCAGGCGCGGTTCGCAAGAGATTCCCTTCTTCGCGTCGGGAACGCACGAGAGCCGCGCGTCGGGGCGCGGTTCTTCGATCGGGATCCCCTCGGCGTCGAGCAGACACGCGCTCTTCGGTTCGACTGCGAGCGGCATCGGAATACATTGCCCCGGCGGTGAATGTCGATTACATTGACGGCGAACGAGCTCTAGGGGGCCCACCGTGGCCGAGAGGTAGCCCTGGCTGCGATAGTAGTCTTGCAGATGCTTCAGCGCGCGCTCGTAGATGTCGGCGACGAAGGTCGTGCGGGGAGACAGCTCGAGCGGAACCGCGCGCGTGCCCATGGCCGCCGTTGGCCCCAAGGTGGCGTCGACGACGTTGGGATCGACCGCCGACAAGAGACCGCCGCCGGGGAGCTCTTCCTCGAGAAAACTGTCGATGTCGCGCCGAGCTTCGGCTGCGGGCAAGGGACCGCCGCCGAGGCAAGGAAACTCGCGGGCGACGACCCTGACCTGGCTGCCTTCGCGCACACGGAAGAAAAGGAGGCGAACGCGATCGCCGTCTTGGCCGCGCTCTTGGCCCTCCACCTCGACGTCGAGGAAGCCTCGCCGGACGTAGAACTCGGTTACCTTGGACGCCAAGTGACGCACGCTCTTGTCGAGCTCTTTCTCGAGATCGAGGAAGCGATCGATGTCGGCGCCGTCGAACGAGTGAAGACCTTCGTAACGCGTGAGGAATTTGGGCCCGGGGTCGACGCGAACGTAGAGGAACGTGCTCGCGCCGCGCGCTGCAAGTTGGTGCTGTACGCGGGCGCGGTGATAGTGAGCAGCGCGCAGCCTGTCGGCGAGCGCGCGGTCGGCAGCGGCGAGGCTCTCTTCGTCGAGCGGATCGCCCTTGTCGACGGCGTAGCTCGACTCGAGCTCGTCGAGCTCTTCGTCGAGCGCGACGTCGGGCTCGTATTTGGGCCCGTCGCGGACGAAGCTGCGACTCGAGACCTTGCTGACGGCGCCGGCGACGATGCGCACCACCAGCGCAACGCGCATGGGGTCGTCGGTCTCGCGAACGTCGACCTCGACGGTGGCGGCGCGGTAGCCCCGCAGCACATAAAAAGCCTTGGCTCGCTCGACCATCTGGGCGAGCGACGCCGAGGTGATCTCGCTCCCCACGCCGATGCGCGCCTCGCTCAAAAGCGCGTCTTCATCGAGCTTTCCGCCCTCCACGCTGACACTGGAGACGAGCCGGCGCGGCAGGGCCTGATAGCGCAAGATCACGCGATCACCGGAGAGATCGGCCGTCACCGACACGCGCGCGTAGCGGCCCGAGTCGGTCAGTTCTCGCGCGCCACGACGAGCGAGCGACGGCGTCAGTCGATCGCCGGCGTGCACCGTCTTGAGGAGCACGGGCGTCGTCCACCTTTGACCGATGAGGACGACCTCGACCGCGCCGATGATCTTACCGGTGAGCGCGGCGATGCCGACAGCGGGCGTGAGCTCCGGGATCTCGACCGAGCTCTCCTCCGAGAAGGCCGGGGCGTTTTGGGCCTGTGCCGGGCGGCAGAGCGCCACCAGCGCCAAAACCCCCGCCCAGAGGACCCTGCGATCGATCACCGGACGATGACGCTACTCGAATGTCGCTCACGGATACATCCCCTACCACTACTGGGTCGGATCTTGGCACTGTCAGATCGCGATCGGCAATCGATTCAACGATCTGGCAGTGCCAAGATCTGACCCAGTAGTGCTACTCGAACTCGAGCCTCCAGCGCACATCGGCGCCGAGATTTCCGAGCGACGAGCTGGAGACGTCGTTCACGTTGTCGTAGCTCCCCTGCACGCTCAATTTGGGAGTGAGCTTCCACTCGAGGTTCGAGCGGATCTCGCGGTTCTCCGAGAGGCCACTAGTGACGTTGGCGCGCACACGGTCGGTCACACGCTTGCCGAGGGTCACCGTGGCTTCGGTGCGACCCGTGCGCGAGGAATAGGCGCTACCGAAGCGGAAATCGTCGATCACCGGAACGGCCTTCTTCACCGCCGAATCGGCGCCAGTGAGTGACGAGAGGGCCTCGAGCGCGGCCGTGCCGCCGATGCTCGAGGCCTGGAGCTGATCGATCTCGGCGCGGGTCATTCCGATGGTGAGCAAAAGGACGATGTCCTCTTGCGACAGCGCCGGCTCGCTGGTCATGTCGAGCCTCAAGTTGTCCGCGTCGCCGTAGGCGTGCAGCGTGATGCGCCACGTGCCACCCGTACGGCCGGCGCCGCTCGCTCCGGCCGACGCCGCGGCCCCCCCCGCCGACGAGCCAGCCGTCGAATAACGACGATATTCGGTGACGGCCGTCACGTCGACGTGGGGCGCGATGCGCCCTTGCTCGTCGAAGCGAACATAGCCTTGCCGGATCTCGAACTCGTTGGCGCGGAGTCGAAGGCGCCCGCCGGGCAAGAGACGCAAGCGACCGCGCATGCCGAAGCGTTGGTTGGTCCCCGCGAAGACGAGCGAGTCGGAGTCGACCATGAGCTGCGCGTCGACCAGGTTGTTGCGTAGCCGCAAAGGATCGCGCGAACGGAGGTGAACGTCGAAGGTGACCACGTCGTCGGCGGGATCGTACGACTCGAAGGCCTTGCGGCGCCCGCGTTGAGCGAGGGCGCCCAAGTCGGCCGAAATCCCGATGGGCCGCGCGTAGCTGAACGAAGTCAGCGTGACGTCGCCCGAGATGCGCGGGAGCGCCGGCTCCTCGTCGCCCTCGGAGCGCTCCTCCCACTCTGCCCGGAGGTCGGCGTCGCACGTCATGTTGATGCCTTCTACCGAAGGAATGCTCACGCCCTTGGCGGCGATCACGGCCGTTACGTCGCCGATTCGGAATCCGTGAATGGGCGCGTGGCCGGCGATGGTGACGGTGCCGCCGCCCGCCAAGCCAGACCCGCGCACGACGCGGATTTCGCCGCCGCCGACGGCAAGATCCACGTCGACTTCGGAGAGCGGCATGGGGAATCCCCGAAATCCGACCTCGCCTTTCTTCAAGTGGACATGACCCACGTAGGCGGGAGACGCGACCTTGCCGGTGATGCTCAAGTCGGCGTCGAGGACGCCACCGGCCCGCTCGATGCGCGGGAAGATCGACGTGAGCGACGCCAGGTCGATGGGCGCCACCCGTGCCGCGAGGTTCACGTCGGGAGCGCCGCTCAAGTGCTTCATCTCGCCGCCCAGCGTTACGGTACCCCTGAGACCCGCACCGGCGCTCCACTCGAAGTCGAGCGGGGGCAAGGTCAGGTGATCGTCGCCGATGGTGATGTCGGGGGCGGCGGCCTTGAGCTTCATCTTCCCGCTCTCGGAGCGAACGTCGAGCTGGTTTAAGCTGAGGGTTCCCCGCATTCGCTCGGGCAGGTCGAGCGGCAGCGAGGCGATGGCCAGAGTCGCCGACAGCGAGCCCGTCGTTCGGTCCTTGGCCGTGTCGTCGCCGGCGTCTTTGGGCTTGCTCAAGCCGCCGAGCGCCGACAGATCGAGCTTCGAAAAGGTGACGAGCCCCGACGTGACCTTC
>DATEMX010000564.1:0-2146 GCA_035275365.1 Polyangiaceae bacterium
CTCCTTCGGAGCCGACCGCGATCGTTACGGGTTGCATGGGCGCGAGCGTTGCGAGAACGGGGCCAATCGGATCGGTGGCTCGTTCCCATAGACACAGCGAGATCGACCCTTCGCTCGTCGCGCCCCTCAGGGCGTCGCCCCATGGCGTTGGCCCCACGAGGGCGGGCGTGTCGGCGCGACCGCATTGCCGCGCCGCCTCTTCGGCGATCTTGCGCCAGCGCTGCAAGCGATGTTCCGCTCGATCGCCGATCCGTACGACGCCGCGCGCCGTTTCGACGGCAACGATCTGCGTTGCGCCGAGCTCGGTCGCATCGCGGACGACAGCGTCGAACTTGTCCCCCTTGCCGACGGCCTGCAAGACGGTGATCGGGCGCCGATTGGTATCCAAGGCGGCGGAAACTTCGGCGATGCGGCAACGGACGCCCGTCCTTTCGATGGCCACGACGAAGGCGTCGGCCTCGACCCGATGCTCGGGATCGAACAAGCGAATCGTTTGCCCTTCGGCGACGCGCAGTACGCGCGCGACGTAGCGCGACGCCTCCTTTTCGAGCGTCATCTCCCCTGGTTTTAGGTGATGGACGGGAACGCGAACCACGGGCAACGCCTACCACCTGTCGCATGTGATAACAATCGGCGGCCATGGTCCTCGCGTTCTCCGAGATAGCTCTCTTGGCCGTCGATATCGACGGCACCTTGACCGACGCCAAGCTCGCGTGGGGCGGACCCGACGTGGGTTTTACCCAGGTCTACAGCGTACGCGACGGTGAATCGATAAAGCGGCTCTGCCAGCGGGGCATCCCGGTGGTCCCGCTCTCGCGCAACGGCACCCTCTGCGCGCGCACGCGCATGCAGGGGCTCGGCCTTCCGCTCGACTGGATGGGCGTCTCCGACAAGGCAACGGCCTTCCAGGAGCTCTGTCAAAAGTACGCAGTGTCCCCTGCGAACATGGCCTACGTCGGCGACGGCCGCGAAGACGTGCCGATCTTCGAGGCGGTGGGATTTCCCATCGCCGTGGCCGACGCACACAAGTTGGCGCGAGCCGCCGCCAAGCACGTCACGCGCGCCAAAGGCGGCGAGCACGCGCTCGAAGAGGTGATCGATCTCATCCTCGAAGCGAACGGATGGATGTAAAATTGAGCGCCCGCAGCGTGATGGCGATAGGGATCATGAGCGGCACGTCGGCCGACGGCGTCGACGCCGTGCTCCTCGAGCTCCGCTCGGTGGCGAAGAGGCACGCTCCGCGCCTGATCGGGCACGTGCATCGCCCGTTTCCACGCGCCCTGCGGAAGGTGCTCCTCGAGCCCCACGCGCTCGATGCGGGGCGCATCGCCGAGCTGCATTTCGCGCTGGCCGGCGCCTACGCCGACGCCGCTCGTGCTTTGCCGCGCTATCGGCGCGCGAGCGTGTGCGGTATGCACGGTCAGACGATCTGGCACGCGCCGCCTCCCGCGCGGACACCGTGCACGCTGCAGATCGGTTCGTCGTCGGCGCTCTCCCAGCACCTCGGCATGCCGGTCGTCGGAGATTTTCGCGGCGCGGACATCGCGCTCGGTGGTCAAGGCGCGCCGATCGTCCCATTCGCGCACTGGTTTTTCACCTTGGAGAGCGAGTCGCCGCGCCTCGTCGTCAATCTCGGCGGTATCTGCAACTTCACCTACGTGGCCAAGCGCCTCGACGACGTGCGCGCCTACGACGTCGGTCCAGCGATGATGCTCTCCGACGCTTTCGCGGAGCTTGCCACCGAGGGCAAGCTCGCGTTCGATCGCGACGGTGTGCTCAGTCGACCGGGCCGCGTGATCGAACGTATCGTCCGCGAGATCGCGGCGCATCCCTTCGTGAAGAAAAAGCCTCCAAAGTCGACGGGGCGCGAAGACTTCGGTCGCCAGTATTTCGCGCCGCTCTTCGAGCGCCATCGGCGAGAGCGCAAAGAAGACCTCGCGCGCAGTCTGCTCGCGGCGACGGCGACGATCCTCGCGGACGCGGTGCGCCGCGATCGGCACATCGCCGGTGGGATCGGGAGCGTCGTCTTGAGCGGGGGCGGCGCGCGCAACCCGATGCTCGTCGAGGAAATGCGTCTCCGTTTCCCCGACGCCGAGGTGACCGTCGCGAGCGCGGGCGTGCTCGCTCCCGAGCACCACGAGCCGGC
>DATEMX010000565.1:0-6136 GCA_035275365.1 Polyangiaceae bacterium
GTTTCAAACGTGTGACACGACCCAACCGTAGCCCGGTCAACTTTGGGGGAACTTCGCTTCATGGGTTTTCTCGACGCGTCTGATGTTGAAGGGCGAGAAACGCGTGTATAGGCGCTTGCGCACAACCAGCGATGCGAGCACTTTTTCGTGTTCGCTATTTGCGCCTACGAGAGTCCACAGGCCGCGTCAATGCAAAAGATCGGACGTAATCGCGCGCCAGCAGAAAGAGCGGAATTTCGCTGCACGTCGGCTGGTCGACCACATCAGTGTTGGCGGGTCGCGAACACTGATGTAGTCGACGAGGGGAGGCCCATGTTGCGCGTTCACCTGATCGACGGAACCTATGAGCTCTACCGAGCGCACTTCGCGCCGCGGCCGGGGCATGCGTCGCCTGCGGGGGTCGACGTCAAGGCCACGGTGGGCGTCGTGGGCTCGCTCTTGGCGCTCCTCTCCGACGAAGGCGAAGCCGTCACGCACGTGGCGGTCGCGTTCGACAACCCCATCCGCTCGTTTCGCAACGATCTGTTTCCCTACTACAAAAGCGACGAGGGAGTGCCGCCCGAGCTCCGCTCGCAATTCGACGCCGTCGAGGAGGCGGTTTCCGCCATCGGCGTGGCGGTGTGGTCGATGCGCGAATACGAAGCCGACGACGCCTTGGCCGCGGGCGCCCGGAAATTTCGCGACCAGGTCGATCAGGTGCGCATCATGACCCCCGACAAGGACCTGGGGCAATGTATTTGGGGCGACCGTGTGGTGCAGGTCGATCGACGCCAGCGCAAGGTTACCGACGAGGAAGCCTTTCGTGCGCTCCGTGGTTTCCCGCCGCGCAGCATGCCCGACTACCTCGCGCTCACGGGCGACACCGCCGACGGCATCCCGGGTCTCGCCGGGTTCGGCGAGAAGAGCGCTTCGATGGTCGTCGGCGCCTACGAGCGCCTCGAGAACATTCCCGAACACGCCCACGAGTGGAAGGTAAAGCCTCGCGGAGCGCTCGCTCTCGCCTCGACATTGGCCGAACACCGCTCCGACGCGCTGCTCTACCGAAAGCTCGCGACCCTCGTCGACACCGCCCCACTGCCGCATTCGCTCGAGGATCTCCGCTGGCTCGGCGTGCCGCGCGAGCGCTTCGAGGCGTGGTGCGACGAGCTTGCCGTGGGCACGCTCCGCACGTCGCCCAAGCGCTACCGCGAGAGTTAACGAAAAATCTGGCCCGCGCGCCGAGTCGCGGTGGTAGCCATGAAGCATGGAAGAGCTTCGCGTTCCCACCGTCGCGCTCGCCGCCGAAATTCTCGTCGACGACGGTCGTAAGTTCGCTGGGCGCCTGTTCGTGCCGGCCGCGTCGGCGCGGCACGCGGGGCCCGCGCGCGCATCGGAGTGGCTCAACGAGGCCGTCGATTTCTTCCCGTTCTTGCCGGATGACGCGCGCGATTCGGTGATCTTGAGCAAGAGGCAAGTCGTGGCCGTCAGCGTCGCGGCCGACGCCAACGCCGACCCAGCCGCCTTGTCGCTCACGACCGACACCTCGGTCGTCGTCGAGTGCGGCTCGAGGCGACTCGAGGGCCGCTTGCTTATCGACATGCCCCAGGGGCAAGGTAGGGTCCTCGACTACATGAATCGCGCCGAACGGTTTCTCACGCTGGTTGATGGAAATCGTCACCATTTGATACGAAAGTCGGCCATTTCGCGCGTCGTCGAGACTAGGGACTAGCAGGAAACCCCTGTCAGACTGCCCGGCAACGGTGTCCTTCAGACCTAGCCCTTCGAGGCGTCGAAGGAGCCGCTTGGCCATCTTGGTCGAGTCACGACGGTCGAGGAACGATGTCGCTTCGTGGGCATAGCCCGGCCCAGGACACGAGGTGGGCGGCGGAGGGAAAGCGCGACATATCGGAGCCCAGCTCCGCGACGATGACGCGGGTGGCCGTCTCACTGACGCCCGGGATCCCGAAGAACGGAATCTAGCAAGCGTGCTCCGGAGCCTCGCGGCTCGTGTGTCGGGCGCAGCCCGGTGGGGGCTAGGAGGGTCGCGCCATCGTTCTCAATTTGGCATGCCAAATTGAGAAGTGAAGCAGGAAGGGGTCCCCCCCATCGTTCGTGACTTGGCATCCAGCATGCCAGCATGGCAAGTATCCACGCTCTCGAATCTGGGGGCCGGATTTTCGCCGCGCGGCACTAGGCCAGCGGCGTCTGGCCCGGCTCGGCGCTCAAGAGGTAGAGCACGGCCATGCGCACGGCCACGCCGGCTTCGACCTGATCCAAGATCACGCTCCGTGGCCCGTCGGCGACACCGCTCTCGAGCTCGACGCCTCGGTTGATGGGGCCCGGGTGCATGACGATCGCGTCGGACTTCGCGCGGCCGAGTCGCGCTTCGCTCACGCCGAAGAGGCGGGCGTATTCACGCATGCTGGGCAGGAGCGCGCCGGCGAGGCGTTCGCGCTGGATGCGCAGCACCATGACGGCGTCGGCTCCCTCGAGGGCAGGTTCGACGCGGTCGAACGTCTCGACCGGATAGGCGTCGTCGACCGGCGGCAGGAGCGTACGCGGCCCGGCGAACCGCACCTTGGCGCCGAGCGCCGTGAGCAAGAGCGCATTGGAACGCGCCACGCGGCTGTGCGCGATGTCGCCGCAAATGGCTACCGTGAGGCCGGCGACGCGGCCCTTGGCGCGGCGGATCGTGAACGCGTCGAGGAGGGCCTGCGTCGGGTGCTCGTGCGTTCCGTCGCCGGCGTTGACCACGCCGGCCTTCGTGTGATTCGCCACGTAGTGCGGTGCGCCCGAGGAACCGTGGCGCACCACGAGCACGTCGGGATGCATCGCCTCGAGGTTCTTGACGGTGTCGAGGAGGGTTTCGCCCTTGGTGACGCTCGAGGACGAGCCCGAAAAGTTGATGACGTCGGCCGACAGGCGCTTGCCGGCGATTTCGAACGACGTGCGCGTTCGCGTAGAGGGCTCGAAAAAGAGGTTGATGATCGTCTTGCCGCGGAGCGTCGGCACTTTGCGGACGCGGCGCTTGGACACCTCGAAGAACACCTCGGCCGTGTCGAGCACGCGCGCGGCGTCTTCGGCCGTAAGGCCCTCGGTGCCGAGGAGGTGCCGCGACGCGAGCGAGGCAGGCGGCGCCGTCACGAGGCGCCTCCGGGGTAGACGACGGCGCGGTGCCCCGATTCATCGGCCAAGACGTCGATGCGATCGGTTGCACTGACCTCGGCAACCCTCACGACGAAGTCCGGTTGAATCGGTAGCTCCCTGCCGCCGCGGTCGACGAGCACGGCGAGCTCGATTTTCATGGGCCGCCCGTAGTCGAGCAGGGCGTCGAGCGCAGCGCGGACGGTGCGGCCGGTGTAAAGCACGTCGTCGACGAGCACGATGCGGTGCCCCTCGACCTCGAAGGGGATTTCACTGCGCCCGATTTGCGGCTTGGGGAGGGCGGTGGAGGCGTCGTCGCGGTAGAGCGCGATGTCGACGGCGCCCACGGGCACCTTCACGTGCTCGAGCTCCTCAATGTACTCTGCCAGCTTGGCCGCGAGGGGCACGCCTCCCTTGCGGATTCCCACGAGGGCGAGCTTTTTCGCGCCCCCGGCGCGCTCCACGATCTCCCCGGCCATCCGCCTGATTCCCCGCCCGGCCGTCTCGGCGTCGATGAGCACGCGCATCGTGCCAACGCTTACCTTTCACCTTTAGTAATGTCCAGAGCCGGATGCATCCCTGGGCCCTTCTCGCTCCCAAGCTCGTGACGTGGTTCGGCGCGTTTTTCGCGGGGGTCTCGCTCGCCCTCATTCCGGTGGTCATTCTTCGCCGCAAGGAGCCGTCGAGCACCATCGCGTGGATCTTGGCGCTCTTGTTTTTGCCCGTCGTCGGCGCGGTGCTCTTCGTCCTCTTCGGGCGCGATCGCGTGCGTTGGCCGGCCAAGCGAAAGCGCCAGGCCGACGCCCTGGTGCGCACGTCGGTCGTCGCGCTCACCGGCGAAGCGCTGCTCGATCTATCGGCGCGGCAAGGCGAGATGAGCGAGCTCGAGCGGCAGATCTTTCGCGTGGGTTCGCTTTTGACCTTCTCTTCGGCGAGCGCCAGCAACAAGGTCTACGTGCTGACGAAAGGCGACGACGTCTACGAGGCGCTCGGCGCGGCCATCGACGCCGCCAAGCACCACATTCACGCCGAATTTTACCTCATTCGCAACGACGCCACGGGCGCCTGGTTTCGCGACAAGCTCGCCCGCGCCGCCGAGCGAGGGGTCGAAGTTCGGTTGCTCTGCGACGCTTACGGGTGCCTCGCGCTGGGGCCTCCGTGGCGGCGTCCGCTCCGCCGCGCGGGCGGTCGCGTGGGCATCTTTCTGCCGATGCGATCGCTTCTCTTGCAGCCCGTCAACCTGCGCAACCATCGCAAGATCGTCGTCGTCGACGGACGCGTGGCATTTTCGGGCGGCGTCAACATCGGCGACGAATACCGGGGTCGCATGCGTGGCATCGGTCAATGGCGCGACACGCACCTTCGCATGGAGGGCCCCGCCGCCAGCGCCCTGCAGCGCGTCTTTTTGCAGGACTGGTTCTTCGCCACCGGCGAAGGCCTGAACCTCTCCAACGCGGCCTATTTCCCGCCCGAAGAGGCGGGCCGCGCGCGCGCAGGGGACGCCACCGTGGCCATCGTGCCGAGCGGGCCCGATACTCGGACCGAGGCCATCCATCGACTCTTCTTCGCGGCCATCGCGGGGGCGCGAGAGCGCGTGTGGATCACGACGCCATACTTCGTGCCCGACGCGCCCATGGTCGTGGCGCTCCAAGTCGCGGCGATGCGCGGCGTCGACGTGAAGCTCATTTTGCCGAGCCGCTCGAACCATCGCGTGACGTTTCACGCTGGCAGGTCGTTCTACGAGGAGCTCCTCGACGCCGGCGTCGAGATCCGCGAGTACACGCCAGGCATGATTCACGCGAAGACGATGGTCGTCGACGGCCGCATCGTCTTGGTGGGCAGCGCCAACATGGACATGCGAAGCTTCCGCCTCAATTTCGAGGTGCACGCGCTCATTCACGATGCGCACACGGCGCAGGTGCTCGAGGCTTGTTTCGAAGCCGATCTAGCGGAGACCTCGCTCGTCACCAAGGCCGCGTGGGCCGCGCGCCCTCTCGGCTGGCGCATCGCCGAGGGCGCGGGCCGCTTCGTTTCGCCTCTGTTGTGACGGCAGAGAATGGAACATCGGCAGCGAGGGCCGGATGTTCGCCGGACTTCGCGCCGCCCGATCGCTCGTCAGTTCGTGGTGGCGGGCGCTTCTTTTTTGTCGCCCGGTGTGGGCGGAACGGGGGGTGAGCCCGGCTCGCCCACGCGCGCCGTGGGCATCGACTCGAGCGCTCCTTCGAGCACCTGATCCATGCGGCTTACGACGACGAACTCGAGCTCGTCGAGCACCTCTTTCGGCACCTCTTCGAGGTCGGGTTTGTTGCGTTCGGGGATGATGACGCGCTTGATGCCCGCGCGGTGAGCCGCCAAGACCTTCTCTTTGAGGCCGCCAATCGGAAGCACGCGCCCGCGCAGCGTGATCTCGCCCGTCATCGCCACGTCGTTGCGCACCGGGATGTCGGTGAGCAGCGAGACGATCGCGGTCATCATGGTGACGCCCGCAGAGGGCCCGTCCTTGGGCATGGCGCCGGCCGGGATGTGGATGTGCAGGTCGCTCTTCTCGAGGAAGTCCTCGGGAATGTTGAGCGCCTTGGCGCGCGTGCGCACGTAGCTGAGCGCAGCCTGGGCCGACTCCTTCATCACGTCGCCGAGCTGGCCCGTGAGCTGAAGCTTGCCGGTGCCGTGCATGCGCGTCGCTTCGATGAACAGGATCTCCCCGCCCACCGGCGTCCAGGCCAAACCCGTGGCCACGCCCGGCTCCGCCGTGCGTTCCGCCACTTCGCTCGTGAAGCGCTGCGGGCCGAGGTACTCGCGCACCGCCTCGCCATTCTCGATCCGATAGGGCCCCTGGCTGCCTTCGGCCACCTTCACCGCCACGCCGCGGATCACGCTGGCGATCTGGCGCTCGAGGTTGCGTACGCCTGCCTCGCGCGTGTAGTGGTCGATCACCGCCTCCACGGCCGCGTCCGCGATCGTGAGCAGCTCCTTGGACAGCCCGTGCTCTTCGAGCTGCTTCGGGATCAGGTGA
>DATEMX010000566.1:0-7887 GCA_035275365.1 Polyangiaceae bacterium
GGATCCGCGTGCGTTCGTGCTGTCGGCGCATTTGGAATTGCCTTTGCGGCGACCAGAACGGTCGCTCGTCGCCGAGGGGCTCGCTGTAAATGCCCGGGCCGGTCGCACACACGCCCAGGTGCAGGGCCACTTTGCAGGGATGCCAAGGCGCCGAGCGCTAAGGAGCAGCTATTTCCAGTCTTTGCTGGGCCCGCCGGGCTCGGCGTTGCCGCCGATGCTCTTCAGATCGGGGCTCACGTGGCGCTGCTTGATGCAGTCCCACGGGTTGCCCACCTCGTCCTTGTCGAGGCCCCATTCGCCGGTCAGCGTGTCGTCGACGTTGTCGCCGGGCGGCCGTTTGTAAATGAAGTAGCCCTTGCCCTTGCTGGTGGACGACGGACCCACGAGGCCGATCTTGTGCTCGGTCCACTCGAAGTGGACGACGTTGCCGTGCAGCGGACCGTTGAGCTCGCCCCACGCCGACCCGTCCGTCCGCTTCCATTTGCCCGCGATGCTCTCGCCCGCCTCGACGATGTGGAGGTTGCCGTATTGGGGGTTGAAGTAGACCCCGTTCCAAGTGCTGTTTTCGGGCATCGTGCCCGGCTTGATGCTCGCGTACTTGCCGCTACCACCATGACCGCCGCCTTCGCAGCCCGCGATGACGGAGCCAGAGACGAGGGCCAGGGGAAGCGCGAGAACGGCTAGTTTCCAGCTCGGGTTTCGCATGGCCGGCAATCTACCACGGCTTTTGCGCCAAGGAAGAGGGGTGCTGAGCGGCCGATCCCGCTTTCTCTGACAGTCCAGTCGTGTAAATGCAGTGATATTGGTCGCCTCATCGCGGCAGCGACCAGTCGACTATTTCCACAGCTAATTCCATATTTTGTTGAATGGTCAGCACTGGGGCCGCATCGATGAAAGTCGGCAACTTGGTGGCGCATTTTTTTGTCGTGAGCCATGCGGCGGGGCGCTCGCCGTGGTGCATCGCACGGGTGATCTCGCGCACGCTCGGGACCTCGTGGTCGGCGAAGAGCACCGTCGTCTCGGGGACCACGCCCAGCCGACCAAGCGCCACCAGCACACGATGCGGACGAGCGATCGCTAACACGAGGCCCAAGCGCATTTTCGCCAATGCTTGAGGCGCGAGCAGGCTTTCGCTATCGCTTGACGACGTGCCCGCGATCTCGATGCCGACCTCGTGGCGAGCACGCAGCCATTCGAAATCGTCGGGCCGGCTTGCGCCGCGCTCGCCGACCCAAGCGATGGCGTCGGCTGCCCCCAGCAAAGCGCGCGGGGGAGCTCGCAGATCCCCGATAGGTGGACAATGGCCGCTCCCCCAAGGATCGGCGGAATCGAGCACGAGCAACGATCGGGCGATTCGTTGCGGCCGAGACTGCAAGAGCCCGTCCACGACGAGCACTTCCGCCAGGCGTGCTGCGCGGTCGATCGCAGCTTGGCGTGAAGGACCGACGACGACCTCGACCCCTACGGCGGCCAGCTCCCGAGCGGCATACAGTGCGTCGTCACCCACCTCTTGCACCATGTCGCAACGATCCACTGGCCGAGCCTCCGCCACCTGCCCTCCGTAGGCGTGCCCCACGAGCGCCACACGAACGCCGCGCTTCGAGAGTGCCTCGCAGAGGCGAATCGCCAGCGGCGTCTTGTACGAACCTCCCAAGGTGGCACCGCCGATACCGATCACGTGCTTGCCACGAGGCAGCGAAAGAGGCCGGCAAACACTGCGCGCACTCACGACGCTCCACGGCGATGCGACCAGGCGCGCCCATCGCGGCAGATGCGTTGGTTTTTCGAGGTGCCGCGAAACAAACCTCCCGAGCAGGCTCATTGACGGATCCTCTCGCGACCCACGCGGAGCTTGTGCTTGGTGTCACCGCGAAGAACTTCGAGCACGGCGTCGTCGGACACCGGGCCGAACAAGCGGCGCTCGGCTTCGTGGGCCGACCCAACGGGCCGCCCGTCGATGGAAAGAAGGCGGTCACCCGCTTGAACGCCGGCGCGTTCGGCTTCGCTCGCGGTCGCCGCGTTGACCACCACCACCTCCCCGGCCGATCGATCTTGCAGCGTGATGGCGACGCCTCCGCCCGACTCGGGCTCTTGACTCCGCGCGGTGTCGGGCGAAATCGTGATCCGAATTCCGGTCGTCGTTCGGCCCGCCCGAACGCGAATACCCAGCAGCTTGCCACGCCCGAGTTCGGGCGCGAAGGCTTCCACATTGACATCGCCCTCGGCCAGGTCGACCAGTTTGAACTCCCCTTGCCGATTGGTCACGACGATCCCCGCGGCCGGGCCCGAGGGCAGATAAGTGGGAACGGCACCCTCCGCGACGCGGGCACCGGAGACGGCTTCACCGTGCGCGTCGACCACCTGCCCTTCTATCGTTCCCCCTTCTTCGAGGTTCAAGGGGTCGAGCACGACGGGGCGACCATCTTGCACGGGCCGCTCGACTCGAATCGCGCGCTCGGCTCGTGCGTAGCCGGAGCGGGCGACGACGAGCCGCGCCGCCCCAACCGCTACGTCTCTGATGTGATAGGCGCCGTCGCGATCCGTCTTGGCGCGCAGCGGCCCGCTCGCCGTCTGGAGAGTTACATCGGCTCCTTCGAGCGGATCGCGACCTCGTCGCGTGGTGACGAGCCCGTTCAAGTCGATGCCACCGGGAAGCTCTACCTTGATGTCGGCGGGCGCCGCGTCGAGCTCTTTGACGAAAGGAGCGCGGCCCTTGTGTGACACCGAGAGCCGAATCGGAAGACCCCGCGAATCCTTGAAGGTGGCTCGCCCGTCGCGATCCGCAAAGAGCGTGCGACGCAATGGAGCATCGGGCGCGAGCGAGAGAACCTGGATCTGCGAACCTTCGAGCGCGACGCTCTGCTCGTCGGTGACCGAGACGGTGACGGGTTCACGCAGCAGAGGGAGCACGAGCTCGACGTCTTTTCGTTCCCCCTCTTCGAGCTTCACGTTCGTGCGGAGCGCCACGTCGTCCATGGCCTCGGCGCGGAAGACAGAGAGCACGATCTCGCTGGGGACGCTCGCAAACGCGAACGTCCCGTCGCTGCCTGAGAAGCTCGTTCGCTCGAGTGAGCCGCGCGTCGCCGCGATGTCGACGCGCGCTCCCGCGACAGGCACGTGACGGTCGTCGAACACGCGGCCCTCGAGCGACGCGCCCCCGCGAAGGACGACACGCACGGAGGCTTCGCCGCCTGCGGCGAGCGTCACCAGGTCGGAAATGCCCTCCACGTACGCGGCGTGCCGAACGATGGCACGGACGCGTCCGGGCGGGACGGGAAACGCGCGAAACGATCCGTTGTCGCGCGTTACCCACGGCTCGGGAGGCGGTGACGTGCCGCTCCCCCGCAAGAGCCCCGTAGGCAGCGAGCCCGCGTGAGGAATGCCGGGAATGGCGCCCTTCATGACGCCGAGCTCCCCCGCGGCAACGAGGTCGCGTGGACCCGTGAGCGCCCAGGAGAAATGCGCCGACCGAAATGCGATGCGGTCGGGGCTCTCGTCGATCGGCTCGCCCGCCGCCGTGGCGCCGACCACCTCGACGCTGGCGCCATCGATGGGAAAGCCGCGGGCGTCGACGACGTCGCCGCGCAGGGTTCCGCCGCGCGAGAGCGCGATGCGGAGCGCACCCGTCGGAGAAGAGGGCACGGGCACGCCCGTTCTGGGCACGAAGCCGTCGGCGCGCGCCGACAAGAAGGCCTCGCCCGGCGCGATGGGGCCGAGGCTTGCGTCGCCTTTCGCGTCGGTGCTGGCTTCGAGCGGAAACGACGAGAGCCCGCCTTCCGCGAGCACGACACTCGCAGAGGGCACGGGCAGCGCGTCGTCGCCCTCGCCGTCGGTCACGTGCACCTCGATCCGCCGGCCCGGTGCCAGAACGAGCGTCACCGATTTCGACTCGCCGCGCCCCAAGAGGACGCCCATCTGCGCAGGCGAGACGGCGTCGCCGCGCGTCGCGCGAAGATCATAGATGCCGCGAGGAAGGTCGGGCACCTTGGCGTGGCCCTCGCGATCCGTCCTGATTTTGCGCGCGGGCCAGAGGCCCGACCCGGCGACGAACACGACAGCGTCGGACACGGCGCGGCCATCTCGATCGACGGTCGCCACGTCCATCCACCCGAGCTTGCGGAGGGCGACTTTGAGCGGTTCGGTCGGGGCTTTGGGGACCGAGGGCTTCACCGTATCGTAGCCCGGCGCGCTCACGCGGAGCATCCAAGGGGGCGGCCCGAGCCGCGCGATCGATGCTTTGCCGTCGGCACCGCTTCGCGTGACGAAAGGAAGCGGATCTCCCGTGCGCGCTTCGATCCAGGCGTCGGCGATGGGCGCGCCACCATCGTCGACGACGGCGACGGCGAGCATGGCGGCCATGCGCAGCCGCAGCTTGGCTTCGCGCTCGGATTCGTCCACGACGAGTCGCGTCGAGGCGCGCGATTTGCCCTCCGCTTCGACGAGAATCCACGTCTCGCCCGTCGGGAGTGCCTTCACTCTCGCTTTTCCGGCGGCGTCGGTCCTCGCCGCGCCGGCGAGGTAGGCTTTCTCCTCGCGAATCGAGAGCACCCTCACCGACGCGCCGGAGATCGGTTGGCCTTGGTCGTCTTCCACGGCGACCGCGACGCTGCCTGGCCGGTCCTTGACCGACACCGGAACGGGCGGGAGCGGCACCCAGGACGCCGTCACGTACTTGGGACCGCTGTCGCGCAGCGAAAAGACAAAGGTCAGGCAGAGAAAGGTCGAAAGCGCCAAAAACACCCTTTCTGCGCGCCGCACCTTCCGACCATAACGCCTGAGCGCTTCCCGTGCTTCCTTCACGTCGTGGGAACGCCCGGTGGGCTCTGGCTTCCTTTATGCCACTGCTCGTGCGACGAAGAGCGGGTGAGCCCTCGCGCCCTGCTCGTGCCCTGGTGGCTGGTGCTGGAGCTCACGGCATGCAGGCGAGCGGCAGTCGAACGGGCTTGGAGCGCCTGCAAGTGCGAATACGTCACCGATTTCGATCAACCGGGGCACGTCTCGGTCGAAGTTTGCAGCACCGGCGCGGAGCGATCCCCCGCAGCGAAGAGCTGCGCGCAAAGCCTGGGTGTCGGCGCCGTCGTCGATTGCGCGTGCACGGCTTCGCGTGGACCCTGCGAAGAGCGAGACCGCTGCCGCGAGCTCGAGCGCTGAGGGCTACTTCCGAAACGACGTCGGATCGATGTCGAACCGCTTCATCCACCGGTGGATTTGCATCCGCGCCTTGCCGAACGCTTTGGCGACCTCGGCGATGTTGCCTCCGCATTGGGCGAGATGCACGACGAGCTCGGCACGCAACTTTTCGTCGGCGTCGTCGAGCAGCGCGCGTGTCTTGTCCGGTGCAGGGGCGCGACGCCCAGCGCGATCGATGACGCCGCCCGAGAGGATGACGTGGTTGGCGTCGAGCTCCGCGCCCGCGGCCAGCACGACGCCGCGAACGAGCCCCTGCTCGAGCTCTCGCACGTTGGCCGGCCAGCAATACTCGAGAAGCCGGCGCCCGAGCTCGGGCAAGAACATGACGGGCGCCCGATCGAGGCCGTGCTTTCGCAGAAGGCATCCCGCGATGAGCCCGATGTCTTCGCGCCGCTCGCGAAGCGGCGCCAAGTAGTGCACGTATCCGTTGAGCCGCGCCAAGAGGTCGGCGCGAAACTTGCCTGATGCAGCGAGCTGGTCGAGCGATCGGTGGGTTGCGGCCACGACGCGAACATCGACATTCAGGGGACGCGTGCTGCCGACGGGCGTCACTTCGCCCTCTTGTAGGAACCGGAGCAGCACCGCCTGAGCGTCGAGAGGAAGATCGCCGATCTCGTCGAGAAGGAGCGTTCCCCCGTCGGCCGCGCGCACGAGCCCGAGCTCGTCGCGCAAGGCGCCTGTGAAGGCGCCCTTGGCGTGACCGAAGAAGATCGCTTCGACGAGGCTCGATGGCAGCGCTCCGCAGTTGACGGCCACGAACGCGCCGACGCGACCCGATAGTCGATGGATGTCGCGAGCCAGGACCTCTTTGCCGGTGCCGGTCTCGCCTAGCAAGAGGACCGGAATCTTCGAGCGTGCCACTTTGTCGACCACGTCGGCCGCCACCTTGCCGAACGGCAAGAGCGTCATGAGGCCCTGCGGCTCACCCTCGGCCCCGCCGGCATCGAGATCTTGCTCGGCGCGTTCTGGCGTGGGCAGGCCGTCTCGCACGACGAACAACGTGTGGCCGAGCTCGATGATGTCGCCGTCGGCGAGGATGGCGTGCTCGACGCGAACGCCGTTCACGAACGATCCGTTGGTCGAGGCCGTGTCCTCCAAGACCCACCCGTCGTCGGCGCGAAGGATCCGTGCGTGAGAGCTCGACATGGAGCGCCCCGGCACCGTTACGAAGAGCCGCCGGATGCCGCCCTCGAGCCGGCGCGTCGCGGTGCGCTCCTTACCGCGGCCGATCAGGATCTGATCGACGCGATCGAGCCCGTAGCGCGCGCCGCCAGCGAGCGGACGGTCACACTCGACCACGACGAAGAGGTGGGAGCGCGGCATCGCCGCCACCTGCGAGGCCGGGTTACCGTCGCGCAGCGTTTCGAGCGTGGAAGTCCCGGAATCGGAGGAGGAGCTCATCGCGCGAGGGGTAGGATAGAAGCAGGAAAGTCCGATAACATTCACGGGAAAGCAAGCCAAGTCCGTGCCAAGGCCGGCTCCACGACGGCGGGCAGCCGTGTGCGGTCGCCGAAGGGCACTCGGTCGCGGACATGGCTTGCTCGGGTGAGCCGTGGGCCAAAGCTTCACGGCGCTCGAGCATCTGGGCACGGCGAGGTCGCTGCCTTGGTCCCGGGCGTGTCGACGACGATACCGCCATCGCGGCGTGTCTTGACATCAACAGCATCCGGCGCGACCTCGATGGTCGACGACGTCGGGAAGAAGGTGGTCCCAATAGTTGCCAGCAAATGGAAGCGCGACTGGCTCCGATCCCCTCGTGATCGACGATTGTGTCACCCGACACGATCGTCGGACACGAATTGCCTTCCTCCGTGACGACCGGGCAGGAGTTGCAGCGAAAGCCGTTGTTGCCTGGATCGCTCTCGGTTCCGAAGTCGCTCGCGTACTCCTGGAGGAACTGGTCGCTAGCTTGGAACCTCACGCCGCTATCGTTGGCAATGAAAGTATTGTTACGCGCCTTGATGCCGGCGCGCGACACTCGTGGATGGTGGCGTCGCACACCAAGCCCTGGGCTTCGCACGACGCGTCGTCGCACCCGCAATCTTTCAGGTCGAGCTCGCAAATCGGCTTGGCCCCGGCGCATTTCTTTTCGCAGCCGTAGCAGTTCGAATCGGAGATACCGACACAGAGACCTTTGCAGCAGACGTGCGCCGCCGGACACACGTTGACGGTACGCCACGCGAGGCATCCGTCGATCCGCGAGCATATTTCGACCGCGTTGCCACCGCATTGCACCCATCCCTCGGACGAGCACGGGTTCGCGCACGTAGCATCGGCTGTCCCGTCGGGCCGCGCAGGATCGGCTTCCGAGAGGCCATCGAGGGCGTCGTCGTCCGCCGCGACGTCGTCCGCCGCGACGTCGCCCTCTGAGAACACGTCGACGAACTCGGACATCGCGCCGTCCGAAGGTGCGGTCGAATCGACGGCGAGCGAAGCATCTCGGGCGTCGCCTGCGGGGTCGAGCCGCCATCGGATGGCGCGATCGCGGTTTCGCTGAATCCCATGAGCGCTTCGCATCCCGTGCAGGCAATCGCCGCGAAGAAGCCGAAGTTTCTCAAAAATGTCCTCCGAAAGTGACGAACTGCGTGCCGCCCGAGCCGCCGGCGCTCAACGTCGCGCCTGCAAGACCCGTTCTCGGTCGCGACAGCGCGAAGTAGGTGGTCAAGGCTCCACCGAGAAGACCGACGACCACCGATG
>DATEMX010000567.1:0-5592 GCA_035275365.1 Polyangiaceae bacterium
GGTGTGGTGCCGCGCCAGCTGGCGCACGAACTCGGGGCTCCGCTCGGCCAGATCGTAGCGAACCCCGGACGCGATGAAGACCTTCTTGATGCCGGGTGCGGTGCGGACCTGCTTCATCAAATCGATGAGCGGATCGTGATCGGTGACGAGGTTTTCGCAGATGCCAGGGTGCACGCACGACAGGCGCCGGCACGCGCTCTCGGTCTCGTCGTCTTTACACCGCATCTTGTACATGTTGGCGGTGGGGCCGCCGAGATCCGAGATGACGCCGCGAAAATCTTGCATGCGCGAGAGGGCCCTCACCTCGCGCAAGACGCTGGGCGCCGAGCGGCTCTGGATGATGCGTCCCTCGTGCTCCGTGATGCTGCAGAACGTGCAGCCGCCGAAGCACCCGCGCATCGTGACGATCGAGTGCTTCACCGTCTCGAAGGCGGGGATCGGCTCGCTGTAAGACGGATGCGGCGCTCTTTGGAACGGCAGATCGTAGAGGGCGTCCATCTCCGCTTCGGCGAGCGGCAAGGCAGGCGGGTTGAAGTAGACCGCCTCGTTGCCGTGCGGCTGAAGGAGCGGCCGGCCGTTGTGCGCATTGGTCTCGTATTGCAGCGCGCGCGACATCGCCGCGAAAGCTTGCTTGTCGGTCGACACGTCCTCATAGGATGGCAGCACGACGATCTTGCCGTCGGTCACGTAGCGCGATTTCTCTTCGAGCAGGGGCTCCCATTCGCCGCGATGATGCATGGCAAAGGCCGTTCCGCGGATGTCGCGCATGGTTCGTACGCTCTCGCCCGCGTCGAGGCGCCGCGCTATTTCCCAGGCGGGTCTCTCGCCCATCCCGAAGACGAGGAGGTCGGCCTTGGCGTCGAGCAGCATCGAGCGCCGCACCTGGTCGGACCAGTAGTCGTAGTGCGCGATGCGACGGAGCGATGCTTCGATGCCCCCGAGGATGACGGGAAGGCCGGGAAACGCTTGGCGGCAGAGATTGGCGTAGACGATGCTGGCGCGGTTCGGCCGCATGCCCGTTCGACCCGCGGGCGAGTATTGATCGTCGGATCGCATCTTCTTTTGTGCGGTTAGCCGGTTCAACATCGAGTCGAGGTTACCGGCGCTGATGCCGACGAAGAGACGCGGCCTGCCCATGCGGAGCAGCTCCGAGGTGTCCTTCCACGACGGCTGGGCGATGACGCCCACTTTGTAGCCACGGCCCTCGAGGAAGCGGGCGATCATGATGGGTCCGAACGCCGGATGATCGACGTAGGCGTCGCCCGTCACGATGAGAATGTCGAGCTCCGCGTAGCCCTTGGCCTCCATCTCCTCGCGGGTGGTCGGCAAGAAATGGCTTCGGTTGGCGGCGCGCGATCCCTTCGGCCCGGTCCGAAGCTGCACGAGCGGCGAACTCATTGGGCGGGGATTGTGGTCCGAGTCGGGCCCGAAGACAAACTTCCCCTGTAAGGCCAGCGCTCCTCGCGCGTTTCAGTCCTCGTGGAGATGGTCGTGGCGACGCTCGGGTGGGGCTCTAGTTTTCCGATCCGCCCCGGCTTGTGTATCGTCCACCGCGTGGGAGACGAGCCCGAATCCCCCGACACCGAACAGGCGCTCGTTCTTCGAGCAAAGGAGGGCGATCGCAAGGCTCTCGGGCTCTTGCTCACGCGCTTTGGTCCTACGCTCTATCGGTCGGTGCTCTTGCCTCGGCTCGGCAACCGGGCTTCGGCCGAGCAAGCGCTGGGCGACACCTACGCAAGGGTGGTCGAGCGTATCGGGACCTTCGAATGGCAAGGGTGCGGCATCTATCCGTGGCTTCGCACGGTGGCGTTCCACGTGGCCATGGACCTCCTTCGCGCCCGGCGCCGCGAGGTCTTGTTCGAGCCGGGCGACCTCGAGCGCGAAGCCGAAGGGGCCGAGCAGGACATGACCTGTGCCGGTTTGACCGAGACGCTGATCGAACAGAACGATCGCGACGTCGCCCGGGCCAAGCTCGAACGCGCGCTCGAGCAGATCCACCCGCGCTACGCCAGCGCCATCCGGATGCGGGTCGTGGAGGAACGCGCGCGCGAAGAGGTGGCCAGGGAGCTTGGTGTATCGACGGCCACGTTCGACGTGGTACTCCATCGGGCGATGACCGCGCTGCGCAAGGCCATCGCTTCGAGCGACCGTAGCCGAGGAGAAGCATGAGCCCCCCGGATCGCCAAGACGAGAACCAGCACGGCGTCGCGCCGGGCGACCTCGATCCCGACGCTCCTCCGACCGAAGAGGAGCTCATCGCCTCGGAGCGCCTCCGGCACGCGCTCGAAGAAGGATCGGGGGCGAGCCCCGAGTGGGAGCTCGTCGAGGCCGTTCGGGCCGCCGTGGCCCCTTCGCCCATCGAGCCAGCGAGGCACCTCGAGCTCGTGTTTGGCGCGCTCGGCAAACCGCGCGGCAAGGTCGTTTACTTCGCGTTTGGAGGCGTGGCGAGCCTCGCGGCGATGGCCGCCACCGTGGCGCTCGTGGTGAGGGCGCCAGCCGACGCGCCGGTCGGTGTAGGCGACGGTGCACCCCGCATGGCGGTGTCTCGATCGGCGGCTCCCCTGTTTCCCGAAGGCATTCCCGTGATGGGCGGCACGACCGATCGCGTCGAGAGGATCGCGCTGGCACGCAGCCAAGATTGGCGAGCGAACCGCTTTGCGCAGTGGGGCGTGCGATGAACGGACCTCGGTCTCTCGTAGGCGCCCTTTTGCTCGCGGTGCTGGTCGTATTCGGAGCGTGCGGGAGAGCCGATCGAGGCGGACCCACGAGGGCATGTGCCTGCGAAGATTCGTCTGCCAAGCCCGTCGATCAAGGCCTCATGGCGTGGCTCTCCAAGGCACGGTCGCTTCATCATCTTGCCGACGTGGCCGAGGAAAAAGATGCCATCGGCAACGCCATCGCGCCGCTCGA
Organism: Polyangiaceae bacterium; assembly: GCA_035275365.1. GTDB lineage: Bacteria > Myxococcota_A > Polyangia > Polyangiales > Polyangiaceae > DASWDH01. The sequence continues at coordinate 2,911 of DATEMX010000567.1, forward strand.
GCAGCTCGTCACCGGCACGCGGCCCGCAGGTGAACCGCAGGAGGTCGCTGAGGTGCTCGCCGACACCTACGCTCGGTTGGCCGAGCTTCGGACGCGCGTCGGCGACTACGAACGCGCCGAACGTGACGTCGAGTCGGGCCTGCTCTTGGCGAAAGATCGAACCTATTTCCGCGGCCATCTTTTCGAGGTGCGCGGTCTCGTCTTCGACAAAATGAGCCAGGCGCTCGAAAAAAGCGGTAAGCCACAAGAAGCCAGGGTGGCCCGAGAGAAGGCGATGCGCGCGAGCATCGAGTCCGTGAACCTGCAGGACGAAGTCATCAAGAACACGTTGGGAGACGCGGGCAGCGTCGACAAGAGGGACGATTGATGCGGTGCAACCCGATCGCCGTTGCTTGGCTTTTCGCCGTCGCCCTTGGTTGCGCGGCGAATTCCAAGCGCGGGCCTGCGCCGTCGCCGGCCGGCAAAGTCGAAAGCATGAGCAAGCGCGCCGAAAGATCGGACGCGGATTCGATGTCGTCGCCGACGGTGACGTCTTCGGCCCCTGGCTCCGACACCTACGCGAGCGAGGCGGCCGCCGCCCCTCCTTCGTACGCGCCAGCGCCGGAGCCGAAGGCCGCTCAAGCGGAGCGCGCTCCTTCGGCCGGAGCTCCTTCGACGACCGATGCGAGGGCTCGCTACGCGCGCGCCGACGTGCAACTTTCGGAAGCGCGTCGTGAGCTCGACGTCGCCACGAGCCAGCGCGATTGCGCGAGCGCGTGCCGCGCTCTCGATTCGATGGAGCGCGCCGTCCTTCACGTGTGCGAGCTCGCGCAATCGGCCGACGAGCGAAAGACATGTGCGTCGGCGGAGGATCAGGTAGGTGCGGCTCGCCAGAGAGTGCGCAGTGCCTGCGGCGATTGTCCGAAAAAGTCCAGATAGAACTACTGCTGTTCGATCAGTCCTTGAGCTGGCGTATGCCCGCTCAAATGATCGACCTGGTAGCGAGAAATCTGCAGTAATAGTGATAGTTAGGCGCCGTCGCACGTTGCGAAGAAAGGTTTGCGACCGGACCTGTAAGGTTCGGCGCTTCGCCTCGTTGTCTCGAGCGGAGGCGATGATGAAAACGCAAACGAAGATGGGCTGGTCGAGCGCGGTGGTGCTGGTTTCGACGTTGGGTCTCGGTGCCTGCGGTGGAGGCGCTGCCTTCAAAGCACCGAACAACTCGGGCCGCGCCGCCCAGGCGAACAACTCGACCGTCTTGAGCTCGTCGCGAGCGCCCTCGTCTGCCGAAGCGCCTTCGTCGTACGCGCCGAGCGCGCCTTCACCCACGAGCGATGCTTTCTCCGGTCCGGCACCGGAGCCCGCGAGCAAGTCATCGCGGTCCGAAGAAGCGCCATCGGCGAGCGAACGACCCGGTCTCGGTACCGAGTGGGGCGAGACGCGCTATTCGCACGTATCGCATTCATCGTTCGACCGCGCCGATCCCGCGCGACCCACGCAAGTCGTGAGTTTGTTCTACAACGACCGCGAGGGCGCCCGCGCCATGGCGCGCTACGCCGACTACCGCGAGATGGGCGATGCGGTCGTGAGCGCTCCCGGGCTGGATGTCTCCGTTGCCCTGAACGACGACAACGGTCGCCCGCTCCCCGCGTTTTTCGCCGACGGTCGCACGTACGCGATCGGCGAGGCGGGTCAGCGCTACACGTTGGTCGTCAGCAACTCCACCGGCATGCGCATCGAAGCGGTCGCTACCGTCGACGGGCTCGACGTCATCGACGGCAAGAGCGGCAGCGTGGGCAAGCGTGGCTACATCGTTCCATCGGGGGGCAATGTCGAAATTGATGGCTTCCGCCAGACAAACGATCACGTTGCAGCGTTCCGCTTCGGGTCGGTGCGTGATTCCTACGCCGCGCGCACGGACAGCGATCGCAATGTCGGAGTCATCGGCGTGGCCCTCTTCACGCCCAAGGGCGCGTCCTCTTGGCAATGGACGCGGCGCGAGGTCATACGCCGCGAGTCTGCCGACCCGTTCCCCGGCAGGTACGCGTCGCCTCCCCCTCCGCGCTGGTAACGATCTGGGCTGTGGGGGGGCCTGGAGATGATTTCAGTCGCCGCCAAGGCGCCAAGCAGAAGGGTTGATTGGGTCCTCGTGGGTGGCGGCTGCTCGGGTGGAGATGCGGCTGTTGGGGGGGTGGATGGCGTTAGCGAACTAGTTCCCCACGGGCGGATGACCCACCCACGCCGGATGAAACGCGGCAGGCTATCGTGTGCGTCGTCAGCTACGCAGACGGGCCGTTCCTAGCAGGGTCCCGCGCCATCGTTCCCAATTTGCCATGCCAAATTGAAAAGTGAAGCAGGAAGGGGTCCCCCGTCGTTCGTGACTTGGCGTCCAGGCATGCCGGCATGGCAAGTATCCACGCTCTCGAATCTTGGGGGTCGGATTTTCGCCCGCGCGGCACTAGTTCCCCACGGGCGGATGACCCACCCACGCCGGATGAAACGCGGCAGGCTGTCGTATGCGTTGTCAGCTACGCAGACGGGCCGTTCCTTCCTAGCCCCCCACCGGGCTGCGCCCGACACACGATGCAGGAAACCGAGGTCACGGTGAGACAGCTTGACCGAGGTTTCTTACTAGCCCCCCACCGGGCTGCGCCCGACACACGATGCAGGAAACGGGGTCACGGTGAGACAGCTTGACCGAGG
>DATEMX010000568.1:0-2911 GCA_035275365.1 Polyangiaceae bacterium
CTTGATCTCTTTGGCCAGGTTCTTCTTCGACTGCACCTTCACGATCGACGCCGTCAGCGTCGTCTTGCCGTGGTCGATGTGACCGATGGTCCCGACATTCACGTGCGGCTTCGAACGAACGAACTTTTCCTTGGCCATGACAATCTCTCCGTTTTCGGTCTTTTGAGTACGATCCTAAATTCGTAAACCTTGCATCGGCGCCGAGCTACGCCCCGCGCACCTTTGCCACGATCTCTTCCTGAATCTGATTCGGTACGGCCGAGTAACTCGCGAACTGCATGGTGTACGTCGCGCGACCCTGCGTGCGGCTGCGAAGGTCGGTCGCGTAGCCGAACATCGTGGCGAGCGGCACCTCGGCGTCGATGACCTGCGCGTTGCCGCGCTGGTTCATCCCGAGGATCCTGCCGCGGCGCGAGTTCAAGTCGCCGATGACATCGCCCATGTAGTCTTCCGGGGTCACGACTTCGACGCTCATGATCGGCTCGAGCAGGTGCAGGCCGGCTTTCTTGGCGCCGTCTTGGAAGGCGAGCGAGCCGGCGACTTCGAATGCTTGCGCCGACGAGTCGACCTCGTGGTACGAACCGTCGTAGAGCTCGACCTTGCAGTCGATGACGGGGTAGCCCGCGAGCACGCCGCGGTTCATCGCCTCACGGATACCCTTCTCGACGGCGGGGATGAACTCCTTGGGGATGGTGCCGCCCACGACCTCGTTTTCGAACACGTAGCCCGAGCCCGGCTCGCCCGGCATGATGCGGATGAGCACGTGGCCGTATTGCCCGCGGCCGCCCGACTGCTTGGCGTATTTGTATTCGGCGTCGACCTTCTTCGCGATGCTCTCGCGGTAGGCGACCTCGGGCTTGCCGATGTTCGACTCGACCTTGAACTCGCGGCGCAAGCGGTCGACGATGATTTCGAGGTGCAGCTCGCCCATGCCGGCGATGATCGTCTGCGCCGTCTCTTCGTTCGTGTAGGTGCGGAACGAAGGATCTTCGTAGGCGAGCTTCTGCAGACCGATGCCGAGCTTCTCCACGTCGGCCTTGGTCTTCGGCTCGATGGCGATCGAGATGACAGGCTCGGGGAAGATCATCTTCTCCAAGATGACGGGCTTGCTCTCGTCGCAGAGGGTGTCGCCCGTGCGCGTGTCGCGCAGGCCGACCGCCGCGTAGATGTTACCGGCGTTGCACTCGGTGAGCTCTTCGCGCTTGTTGGCGTGCATGCGCAAGATGCGCCCGATGCGCTCTCGCTTACCCCTCGTGGAGTTCATCACCATCGTGCCGCTCGTGAGCTGGCCCGAATAAACGCGGAAGAAGGTGAGGTTGCCGTGCGGATCGTTGATGATCTTGAACGCGTAGCCGGCGAACGGCTCGCCGTCGTCGGCCTTGCGAATCTCGGGCTTGTCGTTGTGCGGGTTCACGCCCTCGACCGCGGGAACATCCATGGGCGAGGGGAGGTAGTTGACGACCGCATCGAGCAAGAGCTGAACCCCCTTGTTCTTGAAGGCCGAGCCGCAGAGCACGGGAATGAGCTTGAACGAACAGCACCCCTTGCGAAGGGCGGCTACGATCTCGCTTTCCGTGATCTGGTCGGTCTGCCCCTCCAAGAACTTCGCCATGATGGCGTCGTCCATGTCAGCACAGGCCTCGATCAGCTTCTCGCGCTGTTCGGCGCAGCGGGCCTTGATGTCAGCCGGGATCTCTTGCCACTCGTACTTCTGGCCCTTCGACTCGTCGTCGAAGATGGCGGCGCGCATGGTGATGAGGTCGACGACGCCCTTGTGCTGATCCTCTTCGCCGACGGGCCACTGGATGGGCACCGGGTTGACGCCGAGGCGCTCTTTGAGCGACGCAACGTTCATCGCGAAATCGGCGCCGAGCTTGTCCATCTTGTTGACGAACACGATGCGGGGCACCTTGAACTTGTCGGCCTGCCGCCAAACGGTTTCCGTCTGCGGCTCGACGCCGTTGCCGCCGTCGAGGACGGCGACCGCGCCGTCGAGAACGCGCAGCGAACGCTCGACCTCGATGGTGAAGTCGACGTGGCCCGGCGTGTCGATGATGTTGATGCGGTGCGAGACGCCCGCGTGCGGCCCGTTGTCCGGCTTCCAGAAGCAGGTCGTGGCGGCCGAGGTGATGGTGATGCCGCGCTCTTGCTCTTGGACCATGTAGTCCATGGTCGCCGCGCCCTCGTGCACCTCACCGATCTTGTAGTTGACGCCCGTGTAATAGAGGATGCGCTCTGTGGCCGTCGTTTTACCCGCATCAATGTGCGCCATGATGCCGATGTTGCGGGTTTTTTCGAGCGGGTATTCGCGGGCCACGACTAACTCTCCTGGAAACCTTTCGACGGCGGGCTTTCGAGTGCTTTAGATGCAAAAAACCCCTTCCGGCCCTCGGCCCTTCTCCATGCGAAGGGCACTTTCTTTCCGGAAGGGGTACCGGGGTGCGGCGTGGAGACCGAAACCCGGTATTTATGTCGCGAAAGCCATTCTGTTGTGTTGGTGCTCCGAATTTTCGAAACGAGCCCTAACGAGCTCAGCTTGACGTTTCTTACCAGCGGTAGTGTGCGAACGCCTTGTTGGCTTCCGCCATCTTGTGGGTGTCGTCGCGCTTCTTGACGGCGTTGCCACGATTCTGTGCCGCGTCGGCGAACTCGGACGCGAGGCGCTCTTTCATCGTCTTCTCGCCGCGATCGCGGGAATACTGAACGAGCCAACGCATCGCCAAGGCAATGCGGCGCTCGGGGCGAACCTCGACGGGGACCTGGTAGGTCGCGCCGCCGACGCGCCGGCTCTTCACCTCGAGCTTCGGCTTGACGTTGTCGAGCGCCTTGCGGAAGACCTCGAGCGGCTCTTCCTTGTAGCGCGCCTGGATGACGTCGAACGCGCCGTACACGATGCCTTCGGCAACCGACT
>DATEMX010000569.1:0-8504 GCA_035275365.1 Polyangiaceae bacterium
CGTGAAGGAGCTCGAGTCGCACGGATTCGAGTTCGAGGGCGCCGAAGCGTCGTTCGAGCTCTTGATGCACGACGCCATGAACCGCCATCAAGTCGAGACTTTTCGACTGATCGGCTTTCGCGTCACCGCGGAGAAAAGGACCGACGGCCAAGCCTCGTTGGCCGAAGCCACCGTGCAGATCGAGGTGGGCGGCCACGTCGAGCACACCGCGGCGCTCGGCAACGGCCCCGTCAACGCGCTCGACGTAGCGCTTCGCAAGGCGCTCGAGAAGTTCTATCCGGAACTCAAAGAGGTTCACCTGGTCGACTACAAGGTGCGCGTCCTCGGGGGCGAGCAAGGCACGGCCACCAAGGTGCGCGTTCTGCTCGACAGCGCCGACGCAACCGGTCGATGGGGCACGATCGGCGTGTCCGACAACATCCTCGAGGCCTCGTACCAAGCGCTCGTCGACGCCATCCGCTACAAGCTCTTCAAGGACAAGAAAGCCGAGAGCTCGGCCAAGCCCAAGACGGGCCCCGCGCCGGCCCCAGCCGCATTGCCGAAGAAGCTCGCCAGCGCGGGTTGACCGCGCCGGGCGTCTCTATCTCATCTTGGCGATGCGCGCGCTCACCTCGGCTTGAAACCGGGCGATGTGCTCTTCGACGAACGCGAGCGGGTCGCGCGCGTCGTCCTCAACGAGCGGGGTCATGTCGATGCCCCATGCGAGCGCCGAGCTCTTGTCGACTTGGTGGCTCTCGAAGAAGGTCGCGTTCGCCAGGCGACGGCCGCTCGCCGCGAGATCGTAGCGCTTGCCGCCGCAGATCTGCGAATCGAACACCCCGGTGAGCGCGTCGGCGAGGTTGTCGTGGCGATCGACGGGCATGACGACCTTGTCGGCATCGCAAAGCCAGTCGAGATCGCGCCAGACCTCGCACCCGATGACCCTCTTCGGACGAAGCTCCTTCGGTAGCCTCCGGAGCGCGCCGACGACGCGCAGCGCGACGGCGACGTGGGTGTCGTGCTTGTCGGCAAGATTGTGCGTATAGACGACCTCCGGCTTCGTGGCCGCGAGAACGGCGTCGAGATCGGCGGCGAGAGCAGCGTGGCGCGGATCTTTGACGGCCGCGCTGGGGTGGTTCAAGAGCACCATCGCCGAATATTCGCCCACGTAGGCGGCCTTCTTCTGCTCGAGCTTGCGAACGTCGATCATCTGGGCGTCGGAGTAGTTCTTGTAGTCGAGATCGCGCGCGCTCCCTGCGCCGCTCGTGAGCGTGACGCCCGAAAACCAGCGATCGGTGCGCTGAAAGCACTCGATGATGCCGTGGTAGGCCATGATCTCGAGATCGTCTTGGTGCGCGCAGAGACCGAGGTGAGTGGTCCGCGCGAGAGCCACCTCGACGGATGAACCGTCGGGGATGAAAATCTCGGCGCCCTGGGCTTGGAGCTTCACGTCAAATCCTCGGCAGGCTTGCGGCCGCGATGGCTTGACCGACGCGGCGGTTGGCTTCGTCGGGCAAATGGACTTGGAGCGAGCCGGCGAGCTCGGGCGCTTCGGCGGCGATCACGCGCTTGGCGCGATCGAGGATGATGGTGCCGCCCTCGCCTGAAGTAACGCGGCCCAAGATGAGCACGTGTTTCATGCGGTAGAACTCGGCCGCCTGCAAGAGACCGTAGCCGAGGTAGGCGCCGATCGTCTCGAAGATGGGCCGGGGCCGGGGGTCGCCCGTTTCGAGGAGCTGCTGCACGGCTTTGAGCTTTTGCCCCGGCGAGGCGCTCGGGTCGAGTGCGACGCCGGCGCGGGGCGCGAGTCGGATCACGGCGTCCTGCGAGAAGTAGTTCACACCCGTCCCGCGGTCGCCCGACCATTCTGAATCGACGGGCGCGTCTTCGGCGTAGTCGAAAGGAGCGAAGGCCAGCTCGTTGAGCCATCCCGTGATGTGGCCCTTTTGATCGACGTAGCCACAGGCAAGGCTCGTTCCCATGGCGATGCCGAGCACCGGTTGATCGGCCAGGCTCATGGCGCCGGCGAGCGCCGTCACGTCGCCGTCGTTGGCCACCTCGACGGGGACGTTGCCCCACTTCGCGGCGATGTCCAAATAGAGCGTCTTGATGCGTGCATCGAATGCGTCTCGGGGGACCTTGCGAAAGAGCGAGGCCACCCTCGTCTTGTTGTCGATGTAGACCCCCGCCGAGCTCACGCCGATGGCGTCGATGCGGGGTAGGTGATCCGCCGCCAAGCGGATGGAGTCGTCGACTCCGGCGAAGTGATATTCGGGATCGGCGCTCGTCTTCGGCTCCCACACGACCTCGCACGAGAACACTTCTTTGCCGTCGATGACGGCAGCCACCTTGCGATCGCTCCCGCCCGCGTCGAAGCCGATGCGGCAGCCCGTGAGGTGGCGGCCCACCGGCGCCGAATTTTCGTTCTCTAACGGCAAACGGTCGTGCTCCGGCGCTGCGATCTCGAAGGGCCGCTCGAAGACGTTGGCCATGAAGTCGGCGTCGAAAGCGCGTGCGCCTCCCGGGGCGTAGGCGGCGCGAAGATGGTCGACGATGGCCTTGGGGCCGACGACGTGCACCTTTCCGCCACCTTTTTGCCAGAGCAGGAACTTGAGGACGCGATCGGCGAAGCGAACGTTCTCCGACGCGCCCGGGTCGCCTTCGGCAAAAACGACGGTGCGGTAGACCGAAACCGCCCCGCGCGAGCGCTCGAGCGCGATGGCGAGCGGCACGGCGCGCCCCGTCTCGCGCGCCCGCGCCACGAACGCGCGGTGGCCGAGGTAGCCGGGGCAAAATTCGGGGTGGAGCGGCGCGGCGACGGCGTCGCCAAGAAGGTCGCGTGGCACCGGTTTCGCCAAGAGGAGCGGCAGGGGCATTGGAGGTCTTCTCTTCATGTCACGAAAAGCGGTCACCTTCGCGTAATTCGAGGATCTACGCCCTGAATCCTCGCATAGTCAGAGGAGCGGAAGTCGATTAGATTCTAGGTTTCGCCGACGCCGAGCACCGGAGCCCCGCCCCCCATGAGCGAAGATCAGACCTATCGGGACGACAAAGCGCAACCCGTCTACGTGATCGAGTCCATTCCCGCGGGTGGCGAGCACCAAGTGAGCGCCAAGCAAATCGAGCAGGAAGCGATTCCAACGCCGGCTCACCTCATCATTTACCCCGAGCTCGGTCGAGGCGGCGTGGGGCGGATTCACCCCGCCACCGATCGCAACCTCTTGCGGCACGTCGCGTTGAAGCGCATGGACCGAAAGCTCGCGCAGGTGCCCATGTACCGCGAGGGATTCATCGCGGAAGCGCAGATGACCGGGCAGCTCGAACACCCCAACATCGTGCCGGTGCACGAGCTCTCGCTGACCAAAGAGGGGATGCCCTACTTCACGATGAAGCTCGTGCAGGGCATGGGGCTCGACAAGTGGCTACGCGACGCGGTCCGCCCGCCGGGCTCGCACGATCGGCTCGAGGAAGGTCTCGAGATCTTCCTCAAGGTCTGCGACGCCGTGGCCTACGCACATCATCGCGGGGTCATTCATCGCGACCTCAAGCCCGAGAACATCATGATCGCGGGCTTTGGCCAGGTGTACCTGATGGACTGGGGGCTCGCTCGTTTGACCAAGACGAGGCCCGCCTCCGGATCGCGATCGCAGATGGAGGCGAAAGGCCCGGTCGGGACTCCTCACTACATGGCGCCCGAGCAAGCGCGCGGCAACCCCGCGGAGATGGACGAACGAAGTGACGTGTTCGGACTCGGCGCCGTTCTCTACGAAATCATCAGCGGGCATATCCCATACGGCGACCTTCGCAACCCGAACGCCATTCTCGAGCGCGCCAAGGCTGGGCAGGTCGTGTCGATCGAGCAGGTCACCCGCGGCCTAGGGATTCCCAAGGGCATCTTGGCCATCACCGACAAGGCCATCGCACCCAAGCCGGAAGACCGCTACCAAACGGTGGTCGAGCTGCAGCACGCCGTGCGTGGCTTCTTGCGCGGTGGCCTCCATCTGCCGCGGCGCGAGTTCGCACCGGGTACCATCATCATCCGCGAGGGCGATCCCGGCGACGCTGCCTACATGATCGTGAGCGGTCAATGCCGCGCATATCGCCAAGTGGGAGAAGGGCAAGAAACGCTGGCCACCATGACCAGCGGCGACGTCTTCGGCGAGATGGCGCTCTTGCTCGACGAGCCGCGCGCGGCCACCGTCGAAGCGGTCGACAAGGTTACCGTCGTGGTGCTCGACAAGAACACGTTGAACGAGGGGCTCGGCATCGGCGGATGGACCGGTTCACTCGTGCACGCGCTCGCGCAGCGATTTCGCAACCTCGAGCTGCAGGTTCGAAATTCGGGCCTCACGCGCGGCTAGAACACCGATCAGCTTACGCCGCTCGGTGTTCTCATTCCCGCTTGTATCAAGCTGTTTATCGCTCTAGCTAGCTCCCCCGTGGCCTGCGGGACCGCCAAGAATGGGGTTTCGGTACGGCGATGCGCCGCCAAATTCGACGCTCGATGCTTGGCGGCGTTTGTGCTCTTGGCGACCTTGGCATTCAAATGGCTACGGCTACGGCGCGAATGGGCTCGCGGTCGCCCTTCGCAGCAGCGCGCGGCTTAGAACGTGCCGAACGCGACGATCCCTTGCCCTCGCGATCCTACGGCGCTCGGAGCAAGGTGGAACGTCGGCTTGTCCGCGGCTTGTGTCGTCACCAGACGACGCTGCGGCATCGTGAACGATGCAGCGAGTTGAACGAGACCCAGCGCCTGCACCACGCCGGAGCCGATGAGGGCAGCGCGGTCGAAGGCGTTGGTTCCGCAGTTGACGATCTGCCCGTCGTCGCAACCGCGGGAGGCGAGGTCGATCCACGGCCCGATCACAGGAGCGTAGAGCCACTTGTCGCCGTCGTGATCGCTTCCCACGGCGACCACGAAGCCAGGGACGTAGGCGCCGAGCAGTGTGATGCCGCCCGTCGTCAGCAACACGGGGTTCGGGCGAAAGAGCTCGGTCTTCTGTTCACCGAGGGGGTACTGAGGTGTGGTGGTGGGGTTCATCGTGGGGCCAGTCGGAGCGGGCGTGGCGTCGGGCGCGGCCTGCGCCGAAGCTCCGGCCGCAAGAACGCTGATCGCTGCAAAAGCTCCCAGGGCGACCGTCGCAGAGCCGTATCGTGCTTTCATCAGGGAAACCTCCGGCAAGGGCCGGTTGCAAGCGCGGTACCTCACGCCGCGAGACGGCGACTGCGCAGCATCTACGCGCTCCCATCGGGCGCTCTTGGCACGGGGCATTCGGCATGAAGCGCTGCGCGCGGGCGATCCGTCCTATATACTGCGCGCCGCGTGCTGGTTTCCGTCGTCGTCAGGTCTTACAAGCGCCCAAAGGCGCTCATGGAGTTGGTCGAAAGGCTAAGGCTCCAGCGCTATCCGCGTTTCGAGATCGTCATCCTCGAACAGAGCGACGATCCCATCATCGTGCGCCAGCTCGAAGCGCTCAGCGACGCGCGCATCAAAGTCTTCGTCTCACCCCCCAAAAATCCCCCCGCCGCCCGCAACGCCGCGGTTCGCAACGCGCGCGGCGACATCATCTTGCTGATGGATGACGACGACCTCCCGCTCGGAACCGATTGGATCGACCGGCACGTCGAAAACTACTCCGATCCCGAGTGCATGGGCGTCGTGGGCCGGTGGGTCAAAGATCCCGACCAGATCACCTCGCCGCGGTTCCCGCGGGTCGTGCGCTTCTTCGCCATGCGATTCACGCTCTGGAAAGACACCGTGGGGCTCGCCCACAACACGCTGCGTAAAGAAGACATCGAAATCTTCGTAGGCTCCAACGCCTCGTTCCGCCGCAGCCTGCTCAATCGCATCGGCGGATGGGACGAGGGCATTCCAATGAACGAAGAGCAGTCGTTCGCGATCAAGTTTGCCCGCCACAAGCAAGCCGGAGAAAGACTGGTCTTCGATCCTTCGGCCGTGATGTGGCGCCGCACCGACGTCCCCGGCGGGCTCGATCGGCGCGGGCGCGACGACTGGCACATGCGCGAGCTCGAAGCGCGCCTCTTCTACTACGAACACGTGGTAGGCCACTATTTCGCTCGCCGCTACCGCATGCTCTTGCCGCTTTTTTGGCTGCGAGGCATCGAGCAGTCGCTCGTTTGGGTGTGGGACGCCGACAACGGGCACCGATCGCTCTCCGAACGCTTGTCCGCGACCGTCCAGCTCTTTTCGAGGTTCCCGTCGGCGCTCCGCTCGAAGCGTTTCTCCAAGGCCGAGGTGCGGAGAGTCACCGAGTGGGACTGACCGAGTGGCCGATGGTGGTGGCGACGCGCCCCAGCGTCGTCGCGCTGGTCGAGCGCTTCGTGAGAGCCTCGGCCAAAAGCCAGGGCCCGAGCACGCGGCCGAACATCGCCATCACCTTCGACGACGGACCCCACCCCATGTGGACGCCGAAGGTGCTCGACGCGCTCGACGTTGCCAAGGCCAAGGCCACGTTCTTCGTCGTCGGCAGAAACGTCGCCGCGCATCCCGATCTCGTCAAGGAGACCCGACGCCGCGGGCACGAGATCGGCACGCACCTTTTTTCGCACGATCGCAATACCGTCAACGACGACGGGCGCTTTGCCGACGAGGTGAAGCAGAGCCGCGACATCTTGGAAGCGCTGCTCGGCGAGCCGCTCCGGTGGCTCCGCTTCCCCTACGGCGCTCCGGGTAAACAGCGCCCGAACGCCATCCGCCGCCAGTTTGGACTCGAGACGGCTCACTGGACCTATAGCTCGCACGACGGAATGCTCACGCGGCCGAAAGACATTCTGGATCGCGTGAGCGCGGGCATGAGGCCCGGCGCGATCTTGCTCATGCACGATGCGCTGGCCGACGAAGGCTCGCTCCCTTCGAGCTACGTCGCCGCGCGCGACGCCACGGTGCAAGCCCTCCCGCAGGTGGGCGACCTCTTGGCCGCGCGAGGCCTCGCCGCTGTCACGCTGAGCGAACTGTTTGCGGCGCCCGCCGGCTTCTGATCGCTTTGTGACGATTTGGGCTGGTGAGGCATGGAGGTGATCTCAGTCGCCGCCAAGCCCGCCAAGCTCGCCAAGGGGTTGGGGGATCGTGGTGGATGACTGGGAGGTGGAGGCGGGGCTGTCAGGTCTCAGTCGGCGGGGCCCCAAAAATCGCTTTGGCGCTTTGGCGGCGACCGGGAATCGAGACGCGCCGTTGCTACGCGAGGCCGTCGAAGAAATCGCGGTACACGCGGGCCATGGCGCGCGCTTGCGCGTGGCGCGAGAAGCGGGGCGCGCGCTCCCGGCCGCGCCGCGCGAGATCGGCGTGGAGGTCGTCATCGCGGCAAACACGCACGATCGCCTCGCCGATGGCCGTTCGATCTTCGGGATCGACCCGTAAGGCAGCGTCGCCCGCGACCTCGCCGAGAGCTCCGCCCTCGGTGGTGACGACCGGGCACCCTGCGGCCATGGCTTCGACAACGGTGAGGCCGAAACCCTCGCACCGAGACAAGAGCAAATGCGCGCGAGCCGCGCGATAGAGCACGGCGAGCTCATCGTCTTTGACAAAGCCAAGCCTTCGAACCGAGGTAGACACGCCGAACTTTCGGGCCTCGGCGTCGACACCGGCGATGTGACCCTCTTGCAAGTGGCCGGCCCACACGAGATCGAGATCGATGCCGTGGGCGCGTGCATGAGCCAGGCCGGCCATCATGCCCTCCACGTTCTTTCGCCAATCGGAGCCGCCCACGTAGAGAACGAACTTGCGCCCCGTCACGCCGAATCGATCGAGCACCGCCTTTCGCGACAACGTAGGCTCCGACGCCCATCGCTCGACGTCGACGCCGTTGTGAACCCGCACGACTCGCTCCTCGGGAACGCCGAGAAGCGAACGAACGTCGTCGCGCGTGGCGTCGCTGATGGCCACGACGAGATCGGCGCTGCGGTAGCGGCGCTTCTCGATCTGCCTGCCGACGAACACGCCGCCATCTTTGGGGCCGAAGTAGCGCTCGGGGAATCGCGTGGGGACCAGATCGTGGCAGGTGACGATGCGCCGGCACCCGGTCGTACCGAGGAACATGGGTGTCGCGTGAGGATCGCAAATGTGGACGGCCTGCACCCCGGCGCGCTGCGCGGCGCGCCACAAGGCAAATCGCTGCCGGTAGGCCCAACGGTAGTAGTCACGCTCGGTGGGGGCGGCGAGCGCGGGGTTGCCCCGGTACGAAGCGACGTCGCCCGTCAATTGGTACTCGCCCGACCAAGAGAGCGAAGTGAGACCTACGACTTCGATGCCGCCGAGCTCCTCGTCGGAGAGCGCGCTCAAGCCCTCCGCGAGCTCGCGAATATAGCGACCGATGCCGCGCGGGCCCGCGGGGGTGTCGAGCGGAGTCAGATCGAGAAGCAGTCGCCGCGTGATCGCCATCTTCTAGCACTACTGCTGCGGATTTCTCGCTACCAGATCGATCGTCGGAGCGGGCATACGCCAACTCAAGGACTGACCGTGACGGAGTGGACGGAGTCCACGGAGACCTACGAAGCGAAGCGCAGTG
>DATEMX010000570.1:0-11009 GCA_035275365.1 Polyangiaceae bacterium
TTCGAGGAGATCCGCCGCAAGATGGCGAGCTCCACCCTTCCGCCCCAAACGCCGATGAAGTTCGGCACGTCGGGCTGGCGCGGCCTGCTCTTGTCCGACTTCACGCTGGAGAACGTGGCCTGCGTCACGCAAGCGTTGGTGGACACCGTGCTCGATCCCTCCACACACGCCGCCCTCGGGGTGAGCGACAAAGGCGACTTGCGCCGCCGCGGCTGCGTGCTCGCTCACGACACCCGCATCATGGGGCCGGAGTTCGTGGAGACGGCCGCGCGCATCTTGCTCGCGCACGACATCCCCGCCATCGTCATCGGGATGGCAACCACGCCCGAGGTTTCGGCGGCCATCGCCGAGACACACGCGGCGTTCTCCATCAACTTCACGCCGAGCCACAACCCCTTCCAGTACCACGGCTACAAGTTCAACCCGGCCGACGGTGGCCCCGCTACCAAAGAACTCACCGGGCCCGTCACCGCGCGCGCCAACGAGCTCATGCTGGGCTCGCGCGCCGTAAAGTCGCTCGACGACGCGGCCTTTGCCCGCGCCAAGACCGAGCCGAGCCGCTACCGCACGGCCGATCCGATCGATCTTTATCGCCGTGCGCTCGCCGCGCGCGTTCCCTTTTTCAATCTCGAGCGGCTCATCGCGCGGATCAACGCTTCGGACATCGAGCTCTTCATCGACAACGGCTTCGGCGCGACGCGCGGCAAATACGAACGGCTCCTCGAAGGCGTCGCCCGAGGCCGCATTCACGTGATGAACGGCGGCGACGACTACCTCTTCGGCGGCAAGAGCCGCGAGCCCTCGGTCGAAAACTTCCGCACCATTCAGGAGGCCATGAAGGCCTCGCACGCGCGGCTCGTGGTCGGTTTCATGAACGACGGCGACGGAGACCGCTTCGTGGGAGGCGGGCGCGAGGCGGTGCTCGTCATGAACAAGTACGGGCCGCTCGTCGTGCGCTACCTCGCCAAGGAGCTCGGCGTCTCTGGCGACGTCACCCGCAGCGTGATGACGAGCCACATGGCCGAGGCCGCGCTCGCCCGTTATTTGCCTGGCAAGGCGCTGCACGAGACCTCGGTCGGATTTCAGTACATGAAAGACTTCATCGCCGGGTCGGTGAACTCTTGGGAAGAGAGCGACGGCATGTCGCCCAAAGGTTGGTCGCGCGACAAGGACGGCCTTTTGGCCGCGCTGCTCTTGGTCGACATGGTCTTGCACTACGACAAGACGCCCGAAGCCATCCTCGAAGAAGCCGAGGCCGAGCTCGGCACCTACCTCTTCGAGCGCCGCAAGGTGGCCGGCACCAAACAAGGCGAGGCGCTCACTCGCGCGCTCGCCGCGCGCTTCGGCGGCATCGCGGCGGGCGACACCCTGACGCTCGGGGGCCGCGCGCGGCGCGTCGCCCGGGTCGTCAAGCAAGACGGCATCAAGGTGGTGTTCGAAGACGGTGCGTGGTTCGGCGTGCGGGCGAGCGGCACCGAGCCCGTGTGCCGCCCTTACGTCGAGCTCTTCGCCCCGCCCGGCGCGCCCGCAGCCCAGATCGACGCCGCGAAGCGGGAGCACGCCGGCATCATGAACTGGTTGTGCGCCGAGCTCTCCGCCGTCACGTCTTAGCCGCGTTGGCGCGCGAGAAGCGCAGCACCGGCATGCCGCTCTCGCCGTCGACGACCAAGATGGGCACGCGGCTCTTGAACGCCCACGTGCGTGCAAAATAGCGAGCGGAGCTCAGGCTCTCGAACGACGCCTCCCGCTTCAGCGAGAGCAGCGGCTCGGGTCTGACGAAATACATCGACCTCAGTGTCCCATCCGAGCCGCGTCGTGACGGGCGCCGCCCATCACGGCGGCGTCACCCTTCATGACGCCTCCGCCGACGCCTCCCACCTGCGTCGGGTCGTTCATCGGGCCTCCGCCGACGGCCGACGGCACGAACGTCACGCCGCGCATCAGCACCCGCGCGTGGTCGCGATGCATCTCCACGGTGGGCCGGATACCCGCGAGGAATTTCTTCGCCTCCCCCGTGGCGGCTCTCTCGCCCTCGTCGAGCAGCTTCAACACGAACTCGTGCATGCCCGCCTGGGGAACGACATAGGCGGCGTCGAATTGCATGGCCGGCATTCCGCGCAGCGCCCGCCGCCGCTCTTCGCTCGCGGCCGCCATCGCCGCCTGCACGGGATCTTGCGGGGGCGCGTCGACGTCGACGCTCATTCGCTTGGCCAGCTCGCCGAGCTTCTGGTCGGCTGCGGTGTGATCGATCACCATCTCCGTCGCGAACTTCTTCACCTCGGGGCTCTGCCCCTTTTCTTCGGCCAGCTTGCCGACCTCGATCTCTTCGAGGTTACCCGCGTGTAGCGCCCGGAGGACGACGTTGGTCTTCATGGCGTCGTCCATTCGCCCCGTGAGCACCTGGACGCTGGCGGACGTCGGAGGAGCATCCGAGCGCGGCTCATTCTGACATCCGACGATCCCGAGCGTTCCGAAGACAGCAATGCTTGCCAACGAGCTTCTCGCCTTGGTCATGATATGCGCCTCCACCTAGCGCCGAAAGCCACTAACGAGAGCGGGAATAAGCAGAAAAAAATAACGTAAAGAGAGAGAAGCGACGTAAGCCGCTCGGTGTTCTAGAGCGTCGGCGACTTGGAGGCATCTGGCGATGGAGCTACAGGGATGTCCCGTGGGACGACGATCGACGAAACCAGGCGGCAAGGCTCGACCCGTGCCGAGCAGCGAGGTGCTCGCGATCGCCGAATCGCCCGGCTCACCTCGCCTTCGGCGCGCGCTCACCTTCGTCGGAGGGTGTTACGTCGTGGCGATGTTCCTCGAGGGCGTACAGCCATGGCTTCATCGGTACTTGCCGCAGTCGCTCGTCTTCTTCTGCCAGATCTCGGCGCTCTTTCCGCGCGCCGCGTCGCACTCCATCGAGTACCGCGCGCAAGGCTACACCTGCAGCGACAAGGTCATCGAGATCGACGTGCGCCCATTCTTTCCCATCCACGCCGACGACAAGGAGAGCCGCTTCGAGCGCGCGATGTTCTTCTACCGAAACGACAAGACGGTCATGGAGGCGCTCGAAGCGTACGTGATGCGTGAATACAACCGCGCCGAACCCGACAAGATCGCCGGGGTGTCGTTCATGAGTCTGCGCCTCCCCATTCCCCCGCCGGGAACGACGTTCCCGCGTTACGAGCGCAAAGCCCTCGTCGACTATCCCAGCGAACGCCGCAAGGTGTGGTACTTCACGCCGCACGATACCGTCGCCCTGCGCTGCCGAAGCGGGGGCCTGTGAACGAGGGCGCCGAAGCGAGAATCAGTGGCTACGAGCCCCAGCCCGTCGAACGGATCGAGTTCATCCGGGTGCTCGCTCCACTCGCTATCCTCGGTTTTCTTTCGTCCCGATTCGTGCACGTGGCCCACTGGCTCACGGGCGTAGGCTTCGTCACGCCCGACCTCGGCAAGCACGACTATCGCCAGCCTTTGTACATTCCGCCGATCCCCGTGTGGCTCGCCGTCGTCGTCGCCGCGACGACCGTCGTTTCCGGCGTCGCCACTTCGCTCGGCTATCGAACACGCGTCGCGAGCGGAGTCTTCGCGGCGCTCCTCGCGTACCTCGCGCTCGCCGACCGGCTCGAAGCCTTTACCGTCAACAAGCTCGGCACCGTCGTGGCCATCGCCCTCTTCGCTGCTCCTTCGGGCGCGCGCTACGGCGTCGACGCATTCATCCGCGAGAAGCGCGCCACCGAATCGCGCCGGCCGACCCACGTCACGTGGGGCAACGTGCGTTTCTTCCAGGTCCTCGTGATGCTCATGTACTTCTCATCGGGCATCGCCAAAATGCGCGGCGATTGGCTCACGAGCTCGAACGTCATCTGGAGTCACCTCCACGACTCCTACCAAACGGGCCTGACCCACTGGCTCGCCGTCTCGGTGCCCGCCGCGGGGTGGACCTTCTTTCAATACGCCACCCTGATCTACGAGGGCGGCGCCCCCCTTTGGTACGGCATGAGAAAAACCCGCCTACCCGCGCTCGTCGTGGGCCTCGGCATGCATGGGGCCATCGGCTTGATGTTCGGGCCCGTCATCTGGTTTTCGCTCTTGATGAGCGTGCTCGTCCTCGGATCGTTTGCCCCCGTCGCCTGGCTTTCACGCTTTCTCGAGTCGGCGTGGAAGCTCACGGGAGCCGGAGCTGGGGAAGCGAGCTCACCGTCGCCTTGACGAGCTCGTCGTGGGTCAGCGTGCCCGTGAGGTGAAACGGCAGGTCGGCATGCAGCATCTCGCCGCCCAGCGTCACCGTCCCTTCGACCTCATACGGCACGCTGCGATGGGATCCCGCGAGCGCGACCATGGCCGATAGATCTTGCCATTTGAGCTGGAGCGGCACTGCGAGGGGCGTTCGCTTTCCCGCGACGAGCGTGAGGGGTTTCTCGACGTTCAACGCCCCGAGATCGTACTTGCCGTCCAAGAGCACCCTCGCCGTCACGGATCGCGCTGCGAGGTCCACGGAGTTCGGGTTGTCGACTCCCAGCTCGACGAGGAAACCGATGCCGGCCGGTCCCACCGAAGTCACCGCGGCTCGCTCAGCGGTGATGGCGGGCGGCTTCGGCTTCGAGCACGCCGCGGCAAGGAGAACGAAAGAGAGACTTGCCCACCAGAGTGAAGAACTCACGCGGCGTACTTTGCCAGATGGTGCTCCGATGTCCCTCGATTTTTCACATGGGACGGCACGGTCGGTCACGTCTGCAATTTTCTAGGGACCGAACATGACGATGGTGGTCAACGCGCGAGCTGGCTATGGTACGTGTCTCGAGTAGGCGAGCCTTCGGATCATGCCCAAAATGCGCAGCGGTCATCTGGTGATCGGGGTGTGCCTGATGGTGATGGGCTTCGCCGTGATGATCATCGCGTCGGCGCGCCAGAGCGAGCGCGCCAGTGCGAACGCGTCAGTTCCCGCGTGTGTGGGCGGACCCGAAGTCGTGCACGCGGCCCCGCCCCCAACGCCGGCGCCGAGCCCAGCGCCCACCGTGGCGGCGATGCCTGCGCCCCCGGCAGCGGCCTCCGCCGCGCCGGCTGACGCCGAAGGCGAAGGCGCCAACGAGAGCCGATTGTTCAAGTTCAATCCGGGCGGGGCAACGATGACGCGCGAAGAAGTCGTGAGGCTCCTTGCGCTCGGCAAAGCCGTCGCACGCAAGCCGGCAGCGCGCGTCCTCGTCGAGGGGTTTGGCGATCTGCCAGGCAGCGATCCCCTCATGATGGGCATCGCGAAACACCGGGCCAAGGTGGCGCAGACCCTCCTCGGCAAGGCGGGCGTCACAGAAGAACGCGTAACCGTTTCGTTCTCCGACATGGGCACCGACACGCGCCTGGCGCGGACCATCCGAATCGTCACGACGCCCCCCCTCTCCGAGGTCGAAAAACCATGAAAGTTGACGCGGATTGGTGGCTCCTGACCATCTTCGGGTCGGCCCTCGTGGCGGCGGGTGGCGCCCTTGTCCGATCGGCGTTTTATCGGCCCATGATGGTGCCGGGGCCAGGGCCCGAAATCGAGCCTCCCTACCCTTCTCGGGCTCCGCCCCCCGCCGCTGGCGTTGGCAGCGCCCCGGTGAGCGGCGAATCCGACCTTGCGGCGCTCCGCGAAGAGCTCGCCAAAGCCAACACCGCACGCGAAGCCCAGCGCACCGAGATGGTCGAGCAGAGGCAGCGCTCCGAGCGACAAGTACAGGGTGCCCAGGCCGAAATCCAGCGCCTGGCGGCCGAGCTCGATACCGAAAAGCTTCGAAGCCATGCCGGCGAAGAGGCCGCTGCGGAAATGCGGAGCCGGCTTGCCACCGCTGAAGAAGAACTGAAGCGAGCCAAAGCAGCGCCGGCCGACACCAAGGCCATCGCCATCGCACAGGGTCAGGTCGCCGATCTCCAGAAGAAACTCAAGACAGTGGCTGAAGAGCGCGATTCGGCGCGGGCCAAGGTCGAAGCACTGGAGCGCCTGGTCGAAGGTGTCCGGGCGCGTTCGCGCGAGCTGGCCGACGAGGTGAAGGCGCTCAAAGAAAATAGCGGCGCGAAAGAAAAGTAACGGCGGGAAATCCACATGGCGGCGCGCTCCGAGTAGAGTGCTACTCTGTTCCCGCCCGATCCCATGCTGAAGCTGGTTATGACCGTCATCGCCGAACCCTCGTTGCAGCAATCGGTGCAACGCCAACTCAAAGCATTGCTCTTCGACGTGACCACCGCTTCCAACGCCGAAACGGCGATCACCGAGCTCGAAACCAAGAAGCCTCACCTCGTCTGCATCGATCTGCGTCTTCCGCGGGATTCTGGCTACGAGGTGTGCGAGTTCATGCGGCGCACGCCTCGGCTGCGCGACGTACCCATTCTGGTCATGAGCGAGGCTGCCTCCGCTGCCGACCGCGCCTACGCCGAAGAAGCGGGCGCCGACGGCTTCTTGCCCAAACCGTTCACCCCGAACCAATTCAGCGAGCAGGTTCGCGGGCTCATGGCGGGCGATCCGCTGAGCATGCGGCGCTTGCGACGCATCTATTGAATGACCGAGCGTGAACCGGCGGCGTGAACGTTCACGCGTGCTAAGAAAACCCCATGACCTACGTCGTCAGTCGCCTCTGCCAAGGCTGCAAAGACACGGCTTGTATGGCCGTGTGTCCCGTCGATTGTTTCTACGAGCCAAAGCAGCCGTCTCCGGAGCTGCCCGACATGCTCTACATCAACCCCGACGAGTGCATCGACTGCGACGCTTGCGTGCCCGAGTGCCCGTGGGAAGCCATCTACGCCGAGGACGACGTGCCGGCGGCGTTCCGCGCCGACACCGCGCTGAACAAGCTCTCGATGGACCGCGCGGACGATTTCAAGAAAGCCGTCACCCTCGAAAAGCCCGAACCCACCCCGTCCGAAATCGCCGCCAACAAAGTGAAGTGGGGTCTCGACGACTGACCGGTCGGCGACGGCCTATTGCACGGTAACGCGGTACGCCTTCCAGCTCGAACCACCGCGGCTGTCGCGGAGCACGACCCACAGGGTCGCCGTTTGGGGAGTGGTCGGAGCCGACCAAACGTTCTCGCTCGACGAGCTGTTTCGAGCGACGACGTCTTCTTCCGTGCTCCCGGTTCGGTCGTCGCGCAGCGTCCCTGCCGTCGTGTACCAAGAGAGGCGCATCGCTTCGCGCCGCGGCACCACGGTGCGCGTCGTCAGATCGAAGTGGACATAAGGCTCTGAGCCCGTACAGCCTTTGGGCGTCGTGCAGTCAGCGGGGCAGGCCGTCTTGTCTTCGCGCTCCTCGCAAAAGCCGTTGCCACACTCCGGCGTCGTCGGACACGCGGCCCACGACGCAGTCAGCGAGACCGCCGCGCCAACGCCCACCACCAGACCCGAGTCGCCCTCTTCTTCGGTCTTGAGCGCGAGGGTCGGGTCGGAGCTCGCCACCAATGTGTCGAGCTCGGGATTCTGGTTCAACCGGTAGCGGTTTTCGTATTCCCCGAAGACGCTCGGCGTCGCGCCCGGGAGGTTGCACTTGATGCGCGTCTCTGCGAGCTCCAGGTCGAAGCGGCCGCCGCGGTCGACGATGAGCCGAACGGGCTGATAATAGCCGCCGGTCGAGTCGGGATCGGCGGGGCGCCCCGTCGCGGGCACGTCGGGGCCGAACTGGTTGCAGCCGTTCTCGCCTTGCGTCGTGTCCCACGGAAGGTCGGCGGAGACCGACGTGCCCGTCATGGCGAACGGCTTCAGGTAGGGTGCCGTCCGCGAGGAGAAGCAGAGCTGATTCACGTCGTTGAGCTCGCTCACGGGCTTGGGAAGCGTGCAATATGCCCACTCGATGGGGACGTTGCTCTTCGTACCGTCTTTGTCGGCAACGAGCGCGGTGTAGGCGAGGGGCACGTAACCCGGAAGCGCAGGATCGAGCGGCTGCGCCTCGGCAGGCGCCGAGCGTACGGCGAGGATACGCTCGTCGCGAACGAGCGAAGTACGCTCGTCGAATTCGGGTTTGCACGCCGCCAGAGTCACAAGCAGGACGACGGCCAACCCAGTGGAAGTCGTGCGGATTACCATTCGATCCTCGCGCCGACGACGGGGAGTATCGGCAGGCCGGTGATGTAGCCTTGTTGGGAGTAGTTGTAGTTGTAGATGATGTCTTCTGGATTGCGCCGGTTGGTGACGTTCTGCACGTCGAGGTAGACCTCGGCCTTGGTCGTGCCGAAGGTGAACCGCTTGGCCACGCGGACGTCGGCCTGAACGAAGTCGGGAATGCGGACGGCGTTCTGCTTGCCGAAGAACGGCTCGTCGAGATCGCGCCTTAGGCTGGTGAAGGCTGCAGGCACGCTCGTGCGCGGAAACCCGCTGGCGTAGCGAAACCTCGCACCCACCTCGAACCCGAGGCCGAGCTCGTACGACGCGACCACCGTGGCGACATGCGTTTGATCGAAGTCGAAAAGACGCCACTCGCGACCGGGGTGATCTTTGCGTTCGCTGCGAATCAAGCTGTAGCTCGCCCACCCGAAGAAGCCCTTGCTGAGCTCGTGACGAAGCAGGAGCTGACCGCCGTAAGCCCGGCCCTCTCCTTCTTGCAAGAGCGCTTGCGCGAGACCGGGCGTGGTGAGCGCGCTGCGGCTCACGAGGTCGTTCGATTTCGAGTAGAAGCCCACGAGCTCGAGAGACAAGAGATCGGTGAACTTCACCGTGCCTCCGGCGAGCGCGTGGCGCGCCGACGAAATCCCGAGCATGGGATTGCCGAACACCGACGACAAGTCTTCGGCGAGCGGCGCCTGATGATAGATGCCGAACGCGGCCTTCATCGAAGCGCGCGGCGTCGCCTGCCAGCGAATCGCCAGGCGCGGATCGACGGCCGTGTCTTGGTTCATGAAACCGGTCGAGGGTCGATCGGCTGCGACGGGAACGAGCCGATTGCCGCCCGTCAAGTATGGCTCGAGCCTCACGCCCGGAATGACATGGAGCTTGTCGCCGAAGAGCGCGATGTCGAGCTGCGCGTAGGGCGCGAGGCTCGCCATCGTCGTCGTCCAGGCGTCCACGTTCGTTTGGTCGCCGGGCTGCTGGCCGAAAACGTGGATGTCGCCTTCGCGCGCGGGCAAGGTCACCGACCCCTGGCGGCTCAGGCTCGCCGTTTGCGCTTCGATGTCGAGCCCGGCCAACACCGAGATGCTCGGCGCGATCTTGCTGCGGTACGTCGCTCGCAAGCCGTAGGCCGTTCCCTTGTTGTCGAGCGATGTCGGCGAGCCCCCGAAGCGGGCCACCGTGCTCTGGTGGTCGGTGCCGATGGACGGCGTGAGGGTGACCGACGATCCGTCGTCGAATTGCCGCCGGTAGCGCGCGATGAGGCGGTTGAACGACGCGTGCGTTTCCTCGCGCTTGGTCTGTGCCGGGTCGGGGTTGGTCACCGTGCGAACGAGATCGTCGTTCGAGAGCAAACCGAAGATCTGGAGCGACTCATTTTGCCCTAGATCGTGCTCGATCTTGAGTTGCGCGTCGTAATACGTGGGGATTGGGACGAAGTCGCCCACGTCTTTCGAGGTGAAGAGCTTGAGATCGCGATCGAGGTAGCTCTGGCGCCCCGCAACGGCCACGCGCGTCGAGCCGCTCACGGGCATCTCGAGCATGGCCGAGGCGTCGATGATGTCCGCCGCCACGTAGCCGTGAAAACCATCGGCGCGCGGCGAGCGGGTCTCCACCGTCACGAGGCCACCGAGCCCGCGACCGAACTCGGATCCGTAGCCGCCTGGCGCCAGATCGATGGCGCGCACCATGTCGGAGTTGATGGTCGAGCGGAGCCCGCCGCCGTGGTAGAGGAGCGGCACGCGCACGCCGTCGACGTAAACGCGCGTGTCTTGCGGCGCCGCGCCCCACACGACGAGCTGCCCCGATCCGAACGCCGCGCGCGCGACGCCCGGCAGGTTCTGCACGACCTTGAGCGTATCGCCCTGGGTACCGGGGACGCGCTTGCCTTCCTCGACCTTGATCTCGGTCGAGATGACCTCTTTCTTGATGCGCGGGGCGACGATGACGACCTCTTCGTCGGAGTCGCTCTCGCCGGGTTTGTCTTCCTTCGGCGTCACCGTGTACCTCACCTCGAGGTGTTTGCCCTCTTCGAGGTTTTCTTCCGTGGTGATGGTGGTAAACCCCGGGCCCGAGATGGTGACGGTGAGCTTGCCGTCGGGGACCTCTTCGAACTCGAAATGCCCTTCGTCGTCGGTGATCGCTTCGCCCACGCCTTCGACGGCGACCTTCAAGCCTTCGATGGCCTTCTTCGTCGCTCGATCGCGGATGACGCCCTCGAAGTTGATGATGGGCCCCACCGGCTCTTCTTTGAGGACGAAGTCGTATTTGTAGGTAATCTTGACGGGCGAGGGGCGGTTGTCGATTTCGGCCGGCTCGAACACGAACTTCTTGGCCGCTTCGAGGGCGGCCAGATCGAAAGCAGGGCTCGCCGACTGCACGACGGCCACGTCGTCGACGACGCCCTTGTCGTTGATGGCGATCTGCAAGATGACCGACGCCATCTTGCCGGCCAGCTTCTCCGACTCGGGATACGGTGCTTCCACGAACTGTACGAGCTTGGGCGGCTTGGTGAGCTTGCCCTGCCGGGTAGGAGTTTCGTTGGGTCCGCTCGTCGACTGAGCCAGGACCACGCCTTGGTTGGCGCAGATCGAGAGCGCCAGCACCCCCGCCATCGCCGAGGTTTTTCGCACGCTCAATCTCCGAGCTGAAACCGCATACTGACGGTGTACTTGGCTTCGACGGGCTTGCCGCACTTCGTCGCCGGGTTGAACTTCCAACGCTTGGCGGCGGCGATGGCGGCTTGATCGAGCCCGTGCCCGAGGCCCGAGAGGACCTTGGCGTCCACCACTTCTCCCGTTGCACTGACGCGCATTTCGACTTTCACCACGCCCTCGACATTCGCAGCTCGGGCTTCATCGACGTATTGGGCTTGCGCCTTCTCCACGGCTTTCGGTTTCGTTGCTTCTTCGATGCACGAATCGGCGGCGTCGCTCGGCTTCGGAGCC
>DATEMX010000571.1:0-3410 GCA_035275365.1 Polyangiaceae bacterium
GTACGCATGACGCGCCTGTTCAACGCGCCGCGCGCGCTCGTGTACGAGGTGATGACCAAGCCCGAGCACGTCAAGCGCTGGTGGGGTCAGCTCGGCGCGGGCTACTCGGTGCCGGTGTGCGAGATCGATCTGCGCGTCGGCGGCAAGTGGAAATTCGTCAATCGCCACCCCAAAGGCGAGGTCACGTTCTACGGCGAGTACCGCGAGCTCGTTCCGCCGAGCCGCTGCGTCTTCACCGAGATTTTTGCGGATTTTCCCGACGTCGTGTCGGTCGTCACCTCGGAGCTGATCGAAGAGGGCCAAAAGACGCGGCTGATTGCAACCGTCACCTACCCGACCCAAGAAGTGCGCGACCTCGTCGTCAGCACCGGCATGGAAAAGGGCGCCGCGCTCAGCTACGACCGCATGGAAGACCTGATGGCGGAGCTGCAGCGATGACGCAGCTCTTGCACGAGCTGGACGAACCCTCGGCCACTCGGACTGGCGCACGCGGGTTGTCGATGCGAAAGGGCTCGTTCGCTCGAGCGCCCATTCAACGTGGTGTGCTAAACTCGTCACCCATGTTCGCCGCGCACCAACCCTTGCGATCTCGACAGCCGACCCAGGCGGTCCCGCCGCCGGCGCCGGGCGTAGATCAGCGCCTCATCCTGACCGGCATCTCGTGGCGCGACTACCGCGTGCTGCGGGACCTGCTCGACGGCCCCGGCGTGCGGATGACGTATCTCGAGGGAGCGCTGGAGATCATGAGCCCTTCTCGCCTGCATGAAGACGTCAAGACGCGCATCGCTCGCCTGCTCGAGGTGTTCGCCCTCGAGCGCGACATCCCGCTCTATGGCTATGGCTCGACGACGTTTCACAGCGAGCCTAAGGAGCGCGGGCTCGAACCCGACGAGTGTTACGTCATCGGCAAGCCGCAGACCGATGGCTTCCCCGACCTCGCCATCGAGGTGACGGTGACGAGCGGGGGGATCGACAAGCTCGAGGTGTATCGGGGGCTCGGCGTTCGCGAAGTGTGGATCTGGGAAGGCGGGCGGATCCGCGTGCACACACTCGGCCCGAATGGATACGAAGAACGCGCAGGCAGCACCGTCGTTCCCGACGTGGACATCGCGGAGTTGGCGAAGTATGTTGATGATCCGGATCAGCACGCCGCTTTGAAAGTGTACCGCGAGGCTCTCAGGTCGCGCTGAGCCGTAGCCCCCCCGCCCGCCTTAGCGCGAGGGACGCACGCGTGTCGGCCACTCGGCACCCGCAACCCGCTCCACATGAAGACTGGGGCCAGCGCGTATCAGCCGATCCGAGCTTTGCTTCGCATGCCGCGATGTCGTTCGCACCGAGCCTGTTGCAACGCGTCGACGGGGACCGGGTGGGACGGTTCAACTCTCTTCGAGCGCCAAGCGGTCAGCGAACTCATTCTCGCCGATCAGCGCGAAGCCCAACGACGACGCGGACGCGGCTTGCATCACCGCGTCAACGATATCGGCTTCGATCGACTCCGTTCGCGAGAGGATACCGACGAGATCGCCGTCGACGCCCGGGCGCAAGATGGCGTCGACTCCCGCCAAATGGGATAGGGCACCAGCCCACGTGGGTTCGAAGAGTTGGGTCGCGACCTCGTACGAGGGAACCGCCGGCGGCCCTTGGTCCCGCGGAGAAATCAGGGCGAACTGGGTCTGCATGTCCCATGAAAAGCTCGCATCGTCGAACATTCGACGCGCGCTCGTGGCATCGTCGGTCGAAAGAAGAACGATCCCCGAGCGCCCATGCCACGCCGACGTTAGGAGCCGGCGAAACGAGACCGAGGCTGGAGCGAGACGAACCACCTGATCGCCGCCCACGCCGACGGGGGTCCAGTCGCCGCACGCTTCCTTTTCGAACGTCGAAACGGGAAAGGTGAGGCGGCCTGTGCCCGTCAAGCCTTGGAGAAATGCCGTCGCGCGCAAGGTGAGTCGATCGTCGTCGTCGAGCAGCGCCGAAGATGCGCCAAAACCAATGAGAATGAGGCACCCTTCGCCGGGGGGCTGGGGACCGAGTTGCCAAAACGAACTCGAAGGGTGTCGGCAGGCGATGAGCCCGCTTCGCTTGTCGGACGGTGCGACCACTACCTTTCCCCCTGCATCTGCGGCAGCGGTTTGAAGATGGTGCGTTCGGACCAGTCGTAGACATCGCCCGCCGTTTCGGACGCCGCCGTGTACCCGGCGTAGCCCCCGATGACGCAGCCCACGATGCCTCCGATCGCCGTGCCCAACACGGGCTCAACGGCTGTGCCAACCCCTGCACCGAAAGCGCCGACGACCTTGCAGCCGGCCCACGCGCCCGCCCACGCGGCCACCTTTTGGGTGGCCGTGCGGAGCGTATGATCCGATTGCACCACCTCGATGACGTCGAACGTTGCGCCCACGACGACGAGCACGCGACCTCCCCAGCGGTAGTACTTCGCAAACTTGTAGAGCGCTTGGCCGGACTTCCCCGCAACGGCGTGGTCCTTGATACCGAAGTCGGCCTGCATTCCGCCCTTCTGTTTGTTGCCAACGTTCCAGTGGTAGTCGACCGTCTTCGTGGCGACGTTGGGCCCGTAGTCGAGGCGCAGGTGAATTTTGCCCGTTAGGTCTTGAATGAAAAGCGTCGAGGTCGACTTGCCACCGTAGTTGCGTGGAAAAAACTCGATGGCGAGGTTGCGCGTACCAGGAACGGGTATGCGCACGACCGTCGGGAGGCCAAAGGCGGTTGGCACGCTGCCCGATACCGGGAATTTGCCTCCGGGACCGGTATTGAAGGGCGAATCGAACTTCAGCGTTGAAGTCACCGGATTGGCGGTGAGGTCAACGTCGCCGACTTGGACTTGAAGCGAGCACCAAATGGAGCCACCCATTTTGGCTTCGAGCATCGCCGTCCCCGGCTTCTTTCCGAGCAGGCCAAGACGACGGAGACCGTCGCTCCGTGACGCGCTTTCTTGAAAGCCGTCGTTCGGTACGACCGACGGGTTGTTCGACGTCACGGTGAGACTCGTGCCGCCCCAAAGGATGACGTCTCGCCGTTGCCCGGTGAGAATTCGCATGCGCCAGATCGACCGCGGCGCCAGTTTGCTGTCCGCATCATATCCGCCTGTTTGTCCGGGGGGAGCAAGGAAGTGCGCCATGTCGGTCCCTTCGTGTCGGGTGACGGTGCCACAGGTCGACCCAGAGCGAAAGCCCTCCTGTCCGGGCCGTCTCGTCATCCGCCACAAGCGATCGCGCCCGGCGCTCTCCATCTGTGCATGGGCTGTAACTCGACCTCCCGTCACCGCTCTCACCGTTGGCCCGCGCGGGGCCCGAAAAGCGTCGCGCCTCGAGACACTGTCGGCCCGTACCGGGTGCCGGGCTTCTGCTTCGTCGGCTCCCCCGCAAGCGGTCCCCCCAACGATGCAGCCC
>DATEMX010000572.1:0-2984 GCA_035275365.1 Polyangiaceae bacterium
CGGCGTCCGGACGGCCGAAACGATGTAAACCGGCGCTCTCCCCAATAGCTTGTCCACAGGGTTAACGTAGCTCAAAAAAACCAGGAATGGCGGTGGCTCGGGAGGTCGTCTCATCCGGGTGTCGCGGCCCAGGTCGTTAGGTGGTATCTTTTGCCGTTCGTTAGGCCCTCTTGCGAAAGAAAGTCGGAGTACGGGCAACGTCGTGGACGAGACTTTTGGGCGTTACCGGCTTTTGGACCGACTTGGTCACGGGGGCATGGCCGAAGTTTTCAAGGCCAAGAGCTTCGGGGTCGAAGGGTTCGAGAAGATCCTCGTCATCAAGCGGATCTTGCCCGAGCTCGCCAAGTCGAAGCGCTTTTCCGACTTGTTCGTGCACGAGGCCAAGTTGGCCGTACGGCTCTCCCACGCGAACGTCGTGCAGGTCTTCGATTTGGGCACGGTCCCCGAGCCTTCGGGGCCAACGTATTACATCGCGATGGAGTACGTCGCGGGGCTCGACCTGGCGACGCTCCTCGCCAGGTCGCGCGAGCACAGGCTCGAGCTGCCGCCCGCCATGTGCGTCTACGTGGCCGCCGAAGTCGCCAAAGGGCTCGATCACGCGCATCGTCGCCGCGACGAGCAGATGCGCCCGCTCGGCATCGTTCATCGCGACGTAAGCCCGCAGAACATCCTTATTTCGTGGGAGGGCGAAGTCAAAGTCACCGATTTCGGCATCGCCAAGGCTCGCGACACGTTCGAAGACGAAGACCACAAAGGCGCTCAGCTTCAAGGCAAATACGCCTATATGAGCCCCGAGCAAGCCGATGGCCGCGACGTCGACCCGCGCAGCGATCTCTTCTCGCTCGGGACCGTGCTCTACGAATTGCTGACGGGCGTAAATCCGTTCCGCGCGTCGACCACCTTCGAGACGCTGCGCCGCGTCAAGGCGGGCGAATATCCCCCCATCGAGCTGGCGCGGCAGGACGTACCCAATGCCCTCTCGCAGCTCATCGACAAGGCGCTCTCCGCCACCATCGAAGCACGCTACGCCGACGCCGGGCGGATGTACGAGAGCTTGCTCGCGTACCTCTACGCGTCGGGAGATCGCTTCGGAGCCAACGATCTCTCCACCTTCGTCAACCGCTTTCGCGAAACTACGCCGCGCGGCGGCTCGCTCAGGCCCGAGGCCGTGGTCGACGAAAGCCCCGTCTCGGCGCCCGACGACACGCCCATCGAGATCCCGACGGGGAGCCAGGCAAGCCCCATCGGCATCGCCGATCCGAGGAGCCCGTCCGCGCTCCTTTCACGCGCAACGGGGCTCGGCGAGCGACGCGAGGTCACCGCACTCTCCTTGCGCCTGGGCGGATGGGAAGGGCCCGTGCCCGAGGGTCGACTCGAGCGCGTCCGCGAGATCGTCACACGCTACGGCGGATACCTTCTCGATGACGAGCCGCGGAACACGAGCGCGCTCTTCGGCCTCGGAGAGGCCGACGGGCGCGACACCGAGACGGCCGTCAAGTGCGCGCTCGTCGCGCTCCGCCAGATGGGTGGCAGCAGCGGGCCCCTGTCGGCCCGAGGAGCGGTGGCGCAAGGTATCGCGGCCGGCGTCCATGCGGGGCGCGTGCTCGTCGTGCCGGGCGGCAAGCCACAACGCGACGAGCGGCTTTCAGCGCTCCTCGCCACGGCCGAAGAGATGGCGCGGCTCGCCCAGCAGGGCTGCGGCATCTCCGTCTCGGCGGCGCGCAACGTGCGAGGGCTCTTCGTGTTCCAAGCGCCCGACGGACCGACCCACAGGGCGAGCTCGACACCGGGCATGCTCGTTGGGGAGCTCAAGACGCCGGGGGAGGGGCTCGGGCGTTTCGTGGGGCGCAAACCGCTCCTCAGACGTGTGGGCGAGATCTTTTCGCTGGCGACTCGGCGGCGCGCCTTCGTCATCACGCTGCGCGGCCCGCGGGGCATCGGCAAGACACGGCTGCTCTACGAAATCGATCGGCGCCTGAAGAAGGGCGAATACAAGGTTTCTTTCTACCTCGCGACCTGCCCACCCAACGGCACGAGCATCCCCCTCTCGGGCATCACGTCGATGTTGCAAGTGCTCTGCGGCGTCAAAGAGGGCGACTCCGAAGATCGCATCGCCACCGTGGAGCCTCGCCTGCGGGCGCTCGGCTTGCACGACGAAGAGGTGGCGGCTGTCCTCTACCAACTCGGATACCAACTCGGACGGGCCGGCAAGGCGGGTGCCAACTCCGCCGCGCTCCGCGGCGCCATCATCCGCACGGTGCAGAGCCTCGCCTCCGATCAACTTCACGTGTTCGCTTGGGACAGCGCGCAGGCGCTCGATTCGGAATCACTCGAGCTCATCGAGGGCGCCATCATGCGCCTCGGCGAGATCCGCGCCGTGTTCATGTTCGCCGTGCGCGACGGACATTCGCACAGCCTCGAAAAGCATCCCAATCATCAAACGATCGAGCTCGGCGATCTCGACCAGGCCGAGGCGCTCGAGCTCATCGCCCAGCGCACCGGGGCCCGCATCGCGCCGCCAGAGCTCTCGGCCTTTTGTGTAGAGCGCGCCAACGGCCATCCGCTCTTCATCGAAGAGCTCATCAAAGAACTCTTCGACAGCGGCGCCCTGGTCGTGGCCAACGGCACCGTCGTAGAGCTGAGGCTCGGAGGTGAGGTGGCCGCCCCGAGGCCGCTGCGCGCGCTCGTCGCGTCGCGCGCTTCGCGCTTACCGGAGGACGAGCGCGGCGCCTTGCAATCGGCCGCCATCCTCGGTGAACCTGTCGATCTGGCTGCGCTGGCGGTCATGCTGGGCGAACCATTGACCAAGGTCGAGAAGCTCGTTCTCTCGCTCGAATCGCGCGAGTTCGTTCGCCGCACCGACATGACGTCGATCGCATTTTCGTCGCCTCTTTTGCGCGAGGTGATCGTCGATACCTTGCCCCCCGAGGCGCGGCGCGAAATGCATGCCGCGGCGGGCGCTGCCTACGAGGCCTTGCTCGGCG
>DATEMX010000573.1:0-2865 GCA_035275365.1 Polyangiaceae bacterium
AGCTCCCGCGTTCGGTCGGGTACGAAAGCGGGATCGCCGACGACCCGCATCCGATCGGCGATCGCGCCGCGCATCGCCTCGGCGAGCATGTGCATCGAATTGGCCGTGCCGTACCCCATCGCCGCGAGCTCGGCTTTGGAAAAGGTGCCGAGAGTTTCGAGGAGCATGAGGCCCCCGGCCGAGGGCGGCGGCATCGTGGCGATCTCGTAGCCTTCCCATCGGCCGACGAGAGGCTCGCGCAGCACCGCGCGATAGCCCGCGAGATCGGACGCCTGGATGGGGCTGCCCGCCGCGCGTGCCACGTCGATGATCTCGGCGGCGACGGCGCCCTCGTAGAACGCCTTTCGGCCTTCGCTCCCGACGCGCTTCAAGGTGGCGCCGAGCGCTGGAATGCGCACGCGATCGCCCGCAAGGGTCAATGCGTTCTGCGGAGCGAAGATGGCCCCGAGAGGCGTTCCCACGAAATACTCGGGCCGTTCGCCGAGCATCTTGGCGAGATGCTTGGAAACAGTGAATCCGCTGTCCGCCGCGCTGGCGGCCGGCGCCAGGTCTTCGCTCAATGACCGCTTGCCCCAGCGCTCGTGCAGGAAGGCGAGGCCGGCGATCTCACCCGGAACACCGACGGGCGCGCCATGGGCCTTCGATCGTCGGGTGGCGGCGTCGTAGAGCGCGGGGGCCGTTTCGCGGTAGTCGATGACCGTCGTTTTCTTGGTCTTCGCTTCGTAGACGAGCGCGAAGCCGCCTCCACCGATGCCACACGAAACCGGAGCGGTGACGTCGAGCATGGCGCTTGCCGCGATGGCGGCGTCGACCGCAGAGCCTCCTTGCTCGAGCGTCTGCAGTGCGGCGCGCGCCGACGCCTCGTTCTCCGTGGCGATGGCAAACCTCGAGGGCCCATTCTCGGCGTTGACGCGTGGGAGCGGCGCCAGCACGGCCAGCAAAGCCGTGCCGATCACGGCCGCGAGGCGAGCTCTGGAGGGAGGAAGCTTCGGCATGGAGGATTGCGAGCGTCGTGGTCGTGACGGCGTGTCGCAAAGTATGCTACTTGGCTACCATGCAAGAGCGAAATGCGAAAAGCGTCATTGGTCTCTCTGCCGTGACCATCGGGCTCGCAACAGGTTGCGCCAGCAATCCGGTGGCTCCTTTCGACGGCTTCAAGAGCGCCCCGATGACCGCCTACCGCTTGCAAAACTACGAGGCGCCCGCCCAAGCGGCCACCGTTCCCACGGCGCCGGGCCAAATTCCGGGGCTACCGCCGGAGATTCAGAAATGGGTGCAGCTCGGCGCCTCGGCGCTTCCGCCGGGGCTCCTTCCGCCGGGCCTCATCCCCGGCTTGGGCACGGCGGCTGCACCAGCACCTGTGGTCGACAACACGCCCCGCTTTCACAACTTTCGAGTGCTCGGGATGCCGGCCACCGTGATCGACACCAAGTTGCGCGACGAGCTCATCGATATCTTCGGGTTCGAGAAGAACTTCGACGACACGCACGGCAACTGCGTCTACGCCGAGTTCGGGTTCTCGTTCGCGCGCGTCGGCCAACCTCCGGCCGACGTGCTCGTCTCGCTTTCGTGTGATCAGGTGCAAGCGCAGAACTTCGCCTGGCCGCACAGGAGCACGGGGCTCACGCCCGACACGGTGACGCGCATTTCGAAGGTGAGCCAAGCCGTCTTCGGAGGGTGACCACGAAGCGTCAAACGGTTGACGTTTGACGCCTCGGGTGACGCTCCGGCGGGGCGGAGCGAAGCCCCCGATAACAAAACGAGCTAGAACACCGCGCGGCATAGGCTGATCGGTGTTCTAGCTCTGTGCGCATAGGGATCACCTTTAGGTCCGCGAGAAGCCACCGATAGTGTCCCCGTAGGAGGGACGATGGGCTTACCGCATCTGTTGCTCGTCGATGATAGGCGCCTGCCAGCAGGTGGCGGCGGTGTCCATGCGGCTTCATCTGTAGCGAGCATAACCTCTCGCTGATGCCCGGTGATTCGAATGCGTGTTCTCATCGTCGACGATTCAAAAACTGCGCGGACCATCTGCAAGCGCGTCCTGCCGGCCACGTTGCTCTCTGACCTCGTCGAGGCGTCGAGCGGCGCGGAGGCCTTGACGGTCTGCCGTGAGCAAGCCATCGAGCTTATGTTCCTCGATCTCACGATGCCCGAGATCGACGGCTACCAGGTCTTGGAAACGCTGCAAAAGGAAGGCCGCGAGCGACCGCGAGTCATCATCATGTCGGCCGACGTGCAGCCCGAGGCCAAAGAGCGCGTCCTCAAGCTCGGCGCTCTCGGATTTCTCCCTAAGCCGACCAACCAGGCGTCGGTTGTCGCGTTCTTGCGAGAGCACGGCGTCCTATGAACGACGACTTCCTCGATGCAGACCAAAAGGACGCGCTGCAGGAGATCTCCAACATCGCCATGGGAACGGCGGCCTCCGTCCTCGCGAAGGTGTTCGAGTCATTCGTGCGCCTCTCCGTTCCTCGCATTAGCGTCATCGAGACGTCACGCATGACCGAGCAGCTCGCCGTGATGCTGCCCGATCGCCGCGAGGTCTCCGCCGTTCGCCAAGCGTTCTACAATCAGGTCGAGGGTGAGGTGGTGGTGGTCTTCGGCGAGGAGGGATGCACCGAGCTCGCCGATCTGCTGGACTACGACGTCGACGAGGCCGACGCGGTCAAACAGGAGCTCTTGCTCGACGTCAGCAACATTCTCGTGGGCGCCTGCATGAACGGTATCGCGCAGCAGCTCGGCGAAGGGCTCAGCTTCTCGGCGCCCGAGATTCTCTGCACCGAAGTACCACTCGACCGCCTCTTCGCCGGACACCGGCCTTCTTGCGAGCATGCGCTACTCATCGAGATTGGCTTTTCGCTCGAG